>JBJTWS010000360.1:0-3297 GCA_046081905.1 Synechococcus sp.
CGGGCAGCGCCGCTATCCCCGCTGGGAACTGGCCAATGCCGATCTGCAACGCCTGCTCGCAGCCGGGGTGGGCGGCGTGATCCTGCTGGGGGGAAGCGCCGCCGAGCTGCGGCTGCGCACCCGCCAGCTGCGCGCCTGGGCTGGGGCCGACCTGCTGCTCTGCGCCGATGTGGAAGAGGGCGTGGGCCAGCGGTTTGAAGGCGCCAGCTGGTTGGTGCCGCCTTTGGCCCTCGGGCGCCTCCACCGGGCCGATGCCGCAGCCGCCGAGGCCCTGGCGGAGCGCTACGGCCGCTGCACCGGCCGCGAGGCCAGGGCGCTGGGGCTCAACTGGGTGCTGGGGCCCGTCTGCGATGTCAACAACAACCCCGCCAACCCGGTGATCAACGTGCGTGCCTGGGGGGAGGATCCGGCCACCGCCGGGACGCTGGCCTGCGCCTTCCTGCGCGGAGTGCAGGAGGAGAGGGTGCTGGGCTGCGCCAAGCACTTCCCAGGCCATGGCGACACCGCTACCGACTCCCACCTCGCGCTGCCGGTGCTGCCCCACAGCCGCGAGCGGCTGGATGCCGTGGAGCTGCCCCCCTTCCGGGCGGCGATCGCCGCCGGGGTGGATGCGGTGATGACGGCCCATCTGCTCCTGCCTGCCCTCGACCCCGAGCGGCCCGCCACGCTCTCGGCGGCGGTGCTGGGCGATCTCCTGCGGGGTGAGCTCGGTTTCCAGGGTCTGGTGGTCACCGATGCGCTGGTGATGGAGGCAATTGCGGCCCGCTACGGCGGCGGCGAGGCGGCGGTGCTGGCCCTGGAGGCCGGCGCCGATCTGGTGCTGATGCCAGCCGATGCCGATGCCGCCCTCGACGCGATCGTGGCGGCGGTGCGCAGCGGCCGCTTGCAGGAAGGGCGGCTGGAGGAGAGCCTGGCCCGGCGCCGCCGGGCCTTGGCGAGCTTGCCCCCGCCGACGGCCGAGGCTGATCCCGCCGCGCCCCTGGGGGTGCTGAGCAACGGGCCGGCGGCCGAAGACCTGGAGCTGGCGGAGCTTCTTCTGAACGACAGCCTCAAGCGGCAGGGCCCCCGCCGGCTCATCGCCGCTGCCGGCACCGGCCCCTGCGGCGTGAATCTGGTGCGGGTGGATTCCGCCCTGAGCAGCCCAATTCTGGCCCCGCTGGCTCCCGCCCTTGCCCTGCCGGAGGCCGAAGGCTTTCGCACCCGTGTCCTGGAGGGGCGCAGTCCGTCCCCGTGGAGCGGGGATCCGGAGCAGCCGCTGGCCCTGGAGCGCCTCGGGGAGGGGCCGGTGCTGTTGCAGCTATTTGTGCGGGGCAACCCATTCCGCGCCAGCGCCGGCAGCGCCGAACCCTGGCCACAGGTGCTGCGCCAACTCCAACAGGCCGGCCGGCTGGCGGGGCTGGCGGTGCTTGGCAGCCCCTACCTCTGGGAGACTCTGCGGCCCCTGCTGGGCGAGGGGATTGCCGCCGCCTACAGCCCCGGCCAGATGCCCCAGGCCCAGCGGTTGCTACTGGAGAGCCTGGGATTCGGCCGACCTGGAGGCGACGGCCCGGGTGCCACCGGCGGCGACTTCACCGATTGAAAGGGCACCGATGCTGAGCCTCTCGATGATCGTGCGCAACGAGGCCGAACGGCTGCCCCAGTGCCTGGCGTCGGTGGCCGACTTCGTGGATGAGATGGTGGTGGTCGACACCGGCTCGCAGGACGACACGGTGGCGGTGGCCCGTTCGCTGGGGGCGACCGTGCACGCGATCGCCTGGCCAGGGGACTTCGCCCCGGCCCGCAACCAGGCCCTGGCGCTGGTGCGCGGTGATTGGGTGCTGGTGCTCGACGCCGACGAACAGCTGCGCGCAGAGGCAAGGACGCCCCTGGGGCAGCTGATGGCGGACCCCGACGCGCTGGTGATCACCCTGCTGCGGCGGGAGCTGGGTGCAGCCCAGACCCCCTACTCCACCGTCAGCCGGCTGTTCCGCCGTCACCCCGATCTCCACTGGAGCCGGCCCTACCACTCCCAGATCGACGACAGCGTGCTGGCCCTGCAGGCCCGCGAGCCCCACTGGCGGATTCGCCATTGCCCGGAGCCGGCCCTCCTGCACGATGGCTATGGGGCCGAAGCGCTGGCGGATGGCCGCAAGGCCCGCCAACTGCGGGCCGCGATGCAGGCCGAACTGCGCCAGCGGCCGAACGACCCCTACGCGATCGCCAAGCTGGCCGGGCTGGAGCTGCGGGCTGGGCGGCGGCCGAGGGCCCTGGCATTGCTGCGCCGCGGGCTGGGGAGCTGTCCAGAGGGGGCCCACGCCGAGCGGTTCGAGCTGCTGCTGGCCCTGGCCATCGGGCTCACCCCCACCGACCCCGGCCAGGCCGCCGCTTGCTACAGGGAGGCCCTTCAGCTGCCCGTTGATGCCCGCATCCTGGCGGCGGCTCGCCTCAACCTGGCGCTGCTGCGGCAGCAGCAGGGCGACCTGGGCGAGGCGGCCGCCCTGGCTCAGGCGGTGACCGACGCCGCCCCGGAGCTGCTGCAGGGCTGGCTGGCCCTCGGCCAGATCGAACGCCAGCGGGACCGCATTCCCGAGGCCATCGCCGCCCACCGCCAGGCCCTGGCGCGGGATTCCGCCCATCCGGAAGCCCACCAGAATCTGGCAGCAGCGCTGCTGATGGCCGGCGACATCACCGGAGCACGGCAGGGCTTCCGCCAGGCCATAGCCCTGTTGCGCCACCAGGGTCGCGCCGAGGAGGCCGCCGCCCTCGCCAGGCGTGCCGGCGAGCTGGTTCGCCTGGATCCCTGAGTGCCGCTGCCCGCGGCGCCGCTGCCTCCATCCCCCCACACCACCCGTTGCCGCGATGTCCGAATCCCCAGCCCTGCGCGGCCACATGGTCGCCGTCACCCGGGCTGACCAGCAGCTGGGTGCCGCCCGACGGTTGTTCGAGGCGGCGGGGGCAACGGTGGTGGACCTGCCGGCCCTGGTGATCGCTCCCCCGGACGACTGGGGCCCGCTGGACGATGCCCTGGCCGAGCTCGACCAATTCCAATGGCTGGTGTTCTCCAGTGGCAATGGGGTGGAGGCGGTGCAGCAGCGGCTGAGCCGCCGGGGATCCAGCCTGGCCCACCGGCCGCCGGGGGTGAAGATCGCCGCCGTGGGCCGCAAGACGGCGGCGGCGCTGGAGGCCCTGGGCGCCGCCGCCGATTTCGTCCCCCCGGATTTCATCACCGAAAGCCTGGTGGAGCATTTTCCGGTGTCCGGCTGGGGCCAACGGCTGCTGCTGCCGCGGGTGCAGAGCGGCGGGCGCACGGTGCTGGCG
>JBJTWS010000361.1:0-11149 GCA_046081905.1 Synechococcus sp.
GGAGCAGCTGCGCCGCCAGCAGGCGGAGGCGCACCTCGGGGGCGGCCTCACCCTGCTGGAAGACCTGCGGGAGGAGAGCCGCGCCCGGCTGGTGCCGCTGCTGGAGCGGCGCCACTACCGCCGCGGCGACGCCGTGTGCCGCAAGGGGGATGCCGGCGCGGAGCTCTTCCTGGTGGTGGCGGGCAGCTTCAGTGCCGGCATGGAGGTGCCTCCGGCCGGCAACCGCATCCGCTTCGCCACCTTCAGCCCCGGGGTGAGCATGGGCGAGATCGCCTTCCTCAACGGCCTGCCCCGCACCGCCGACCTGGTGGCGGAGGAAGACGGCACCTGCCTGGTGCTGGACCGCGGCACCTTCGAGCAGCTCGAGCGGGAGGCACCGCAGGTGGTGATCGATCTGCTGCTCGCCCTCCACCGCGACCTGGCCCGCAAGGTGGACCGGGCCAACCTGCAGCTGAGCCTGCTGGAGCAGCGCTGAGCCCGGGCAGCCCCATGTCCGAAACTGGGGCCATGACGGCAACTCCCCTCGCGACGCCCCGGCCCGGCGCCCCGGCGGCCCCCGCGCCCCGCGGCAGCTACTGGATCACCACCTTCGGCTGCCAGATGAACAAGGCCGATTCCGAGCGGATGGCCGGCATTCTCGAGGCGATGGGCTATCGCGAGGCCGGCGCCGAGCTCGAGGCGGATCTGGTGCTCTACAACACCTGCACGATCCGCGACAACGCCGAGCAGAAGGTCTACAGCTACCTGGGCCGCCAGGCCCAGCGCAAGCGCGCCAACCCGAACCTCACCCTGGTGGTGGCGGGCTGCGTGGCCCAGCAGGAGGGGGAGGCCCTGCTGCGGCGGGTGCCCGAACTCGATCTGGTGATGGGCCCCCAGCACGCCAACCGGCTGGAAACGCTGCTGCAGCAGGTGCACAGCGGCGCTCAGGTGGTGGCCACCGAAGAGCACCACATCCTCGAAGACATCACCACCGCCCGCCGCGACAGCACGGTGTGCGCCTGGGTGAACGTGATCTACGGCTGCAACGAGCGCTGCACCTACTGCGTGGTGCCGTCGGTGCGGGGGCGGGAGCAGAGCCGCCTGCCCGAGGCGATCCGCCTCGAGATGGAGGGCCTGGCGGCGCGGGGCTACCGGGAGGTGACCCTGCTGGGCCAGAACATCGATGCCTACGGCCGCGACCTGCCCGGCATCACCCCGGAGGGCCGCCGCCAGCACACCCTCACCGACCTCCTCCACCGGGTTCACGACGTGGCGGGGATCGAGCGGATCCGCTTCGCCACCAGCCACCCGCGCTACTTCACCGAGCGGCTGATCGACGCCTGCGCCGACCTCGAGAAGGTGTGCGAGCACTTCCACATCCCCTTCCAGAGCGGCGACAACCAGGTGCTGCAGACGATGGCGCGGGGCTACACGGTGGAGCGCTACCGCCGCATCCTGGAGCGGATCCGCGAGCGCATGCCGGATGCCTCGATCAGCGCCGATGTGATCGTGGCCTTCCCGGGCGAAACCGACGCCCAGTTCCGCCGCACGCTCGCTCTGGTCGAGGAGATCGGCTTCGATCAGGTGAACACCGCCGCCTACTCGCCGCGGCCCGGCACCCCCGCCGCCACCTGGCCCGACCAGCTCAGCGAGGCCGTGAAGGTGGAGCGGCTGCAGGAGCTCAACGCCCTGGTGGAGCGCAAGGCGCGGCAGCGCAGCGCCCGCTACGCCGGCCGCCTCGAGGAGATCCTGGTGGAGGGAAGCAATCCCCGGAATCCGGCCCAGGTGATGGGGCGGACCCGCACCAACCGGCTCACCTTCTTCCCGGCGGCCCGCGCCGACGGTGGCGAGTACCGCCCCGGCGACCTGGTGCCCGTGCGGATCCAGGAGGTGCGGGCCTTTTCCCTGAGCGGCACCGCCGAAGACTGATACGTTTGGCCCCTGCCTGCCAGCCCCATGACCGACGCGCCCATCCACCTCGGCCTTGTGTTCGGGGGGGCCTCCGGCGAGCACGCCGTGTCGATCCGCTCTGCCCGCACCGTGGCCGGGGCCCTGCAGCGCGGGGCCAATGCCAGCCGCTGCCGGCTGAGCTGCTTCTACATCGATCGCCAGGGCCGCTGGTGGCCCCCCTCGGTGGCGGACGCGGTTCTGGAGAGCGGCGTTCCGGCTGAGGAGGGGAGCCTGCCCGATACCCCGGCGCGGAGGGGCTTCCAGGGCTTCCCGGAAGGGGCCCTGGCGGTGGAGGTGTGGGTGCCGGTGCTGCATGGCCCCAACGGCGAAGACGGCACCATCCAGGGCCTGTTCACGCTGATGGGGGTGCCCTACGTGGGCTCCGGCGTGCTGGGCTCGGCGATGGGAATGGACAAGCAGGCGATGAAGGCCGCCTTCGCCGCCGCCGGCCTGCCCCAGGTGGCCTACGCCTGCGTGGAAGCCAGCGAGCTGGGCGGCGACCTCGAAGGGCTGCTGGACCGGCTGGAGAAGCAGCTCGGCTATCCCTGCTTCGTGAAACCAGCCAATCTGGGTTCTTCCGTGGGCATCAGCAAGGCGAACGATCGCGCCGGCCTCAGGCGAGGCCTCGAGGAGGCGGCGCGGCTGGATCGCCGCCTGGTGGTGGAGCAGGGGGTGGTGGCGCGGGAGCTGGAATGCGCCGTGCTGGGGGGCGGTGAGCGGCCCCTGCGGGCCTCGGTGGTGGGCGAGATCCGCTTCGACGCCGACTGGTACGACTACGACACCAAATACAGCGAGGGCCACAGCCACACGGTGATCCCCGCTGCCCTGGAGCCCGGGGTGGCCGAGGAGATCCGCTGCCTGGCCCTGCGGGCCTGCCGGGCCGTGGCGGCCACGGGCCTGGCCCGGGTGGATTTCTTCTACGAGGAGGCGAGCGGCACCCTGCTGCTCAATGAGATCAACACCCTGCCGGGCTTCACCTCCCAGAGCATGTACCCGATGCTGTGGGAGGCGAGCGGCGTGCCCCTGGAGGAGCTGGTGCACGAACTGGTGGAGGGCGCGAGAGAATGGGGGCCGGCTTCGGTGGATGGAGATCCAGCCCCATGACCCACGGCCTGCTCTGGCTGCCCCTGCTGCTGGTGTTCGTGCTGCTGCCCGCCCTGGGCTGGCTGGAGCGCCGCCGCCAGCACCTCTTCCGCCAGTGGGCCGGAGGCTCGGAACTGGCCAAGCTCGATGGCTGCGGTGCCGCCCGGCTGCGGGAAGGGATTCTCTGCTGGAGCCGCTTCGAGGCGGGCACCCTGCAGGAGGTGGGGCACTTTCCGATCAAGAGCCTCGAGCTGGTGGAGCTGCTCTCCCTGGGGTCCGGTGAGGCCCCCCTCACCGACGAGAGCCAGGGCCGCTGCCGGCTGCGGCTGGTGGGCGAGGGCCAGCAGATGGATGTGCCCTTCTCCGATGCCGAGCGGGCCCGCACCTGGATGGCGGAGCTGATGGCCCGCTCCCGCTGCGACCTGTGAAGGCAGGCACCCAATCGCCCGGAGCCGAACGCCGCAGGGAACTGCGGCGCCAGCGACGCAAGGAGCGGCTGGTGCAGGCCTGGCGCCTGCTGGTGCTCACGGGGCTGGCGGCCGGCCTTGGCTATGTGCTGCTCCGCCAGGGCTGGACCCTCACCCGCACCGAGCAGGTTGAGGTGCTCGGCAGCCGGCAGGTGAGCCGCGATCAGGTGATCCAGGCCGCCGGCCTGAAGCTTCCCGTGCCCTTGCTCACGGTGGCACCCCGGGCCCTGGGGGAACGGCTGGCGGAGGCCCTGCCGGTGGAGCAGGTGCGCGTCAGCCGACTGATGCTCCCCCCCCGGCTGCGGATCGACCTGGTGGATCGCCAGGCCGTGGCCCGGGCCCAGCGGCGCACCCCCCGTGGCGTGGAGCAGGGCTATGTAGATCGGCTGGGCAACTGGATGAGCTCCCGCCAGCAGATGGGCGTGCCAGCGGCGGAGGTGATGGCGCTGCAGGTGGTGGGCTGGCAGGAGCGCCACCGGGCCGCCGTGGCGCGGCTGCTGGAGAAGCGCAGCAGCTTCGGCTCCGACCTCCGAACGATCCGCTTCGAGCCCGGCGGCAGCCTCTGGCTCGACACCACGAGCCTGGGGAGCATCCGCCTGGGCCCGATGGACGGGCAGCTGGAGCGGCGCCTGGCGGTGCTGCAGCACCTGCGCCAGGAGCTCCCGGATCGGATCAAGGGCCGGAAGCTGCAATCGATCGACCTGAGCGACCCCGAACAGCCCGAACTCGGCCTGCCGGCTCCGCCACCCACGGCCCAGCCCAAGCCCAGCGGCACCCCTGCGGTGCCGATCGGCGCCCAGTGATCCCCCTTAAGCCAGCAGAGCCACACAGGAACTTGCGTCTCAGACGATTCGGAAGGAATCTGTGTTCTTCCAATCGGTTCTGAGGGGCCCGCCGCCGACATAATGCAGCCGCAGACCAACGGCCACTGCCCTCCCATGCAGCATGACCAGGACCGACAGTGGAATCTGCCGGCCCCGTCCGGGCATGCTGACGTACAGAGAGAATCCGCCCACAGCCAGAGCCTCGTGACCCCCAACGGCATCGTCCCCAGTCAGTCGGCGCGGATCGAGGTGATCGGAGTGGGAGGAGGGGGAAGCAACGCCGTGAACCGGATGATCGCCTCCGACCTGCAGGGGGTGGGCTACCGGGTGCTCAACACCGATGCCCAGGCCCTGCTGCAGAGTGCGGCGCAGCAGCGGGTGCAACTGGGCCAGAAGCTCACCCGCGGCCTGGGGGCCGGCGGCAATCCGGTGATCGGCCAGAAGGCGGCGGAGGAATCCCGCAACGAGCTGCAGGAATCGCTGCAGGGCACAGATCTGGTCTTCATCGCCGCCGGCATGGGCGGCGGCACCGGAACCGGGGCAGCGCCGATCCTGGCGGAGGTGGCCAAGGAGTGCGGCGCCCTCACCGTGGGCATCGTGACCAAGCCCTTCAGCTTCGAGGGCCGCAAGCGGATGCGCCAGGCGGAGGAGGGCATCGCCCGGCTGGCCGAGCATGTGGACACCCTGATCGTGATCCCGAACGACCGTCTGCGGGATGCCATCGCCGGAGCTCCGCTGCAGGAGGCCTTCCGCGCCGCCGACGACGTGCTGCGCATGGGCGTGAAGGGCATCAGCGACATCATCACCCGCCCGGGCCTAGTGAACGTGGACTTCGCCGATGTGCGCTCGGTGATGTGCGATGCCGGCACCGCCCTGCTCGGCATCGGGGTGGGTTCCGGCCGTTCCCGCGCCAGCGAGGCGGCCCAGGCGGCCATGACCAGCCCCCTGCTGGAGGCGGCCCGCATCGACGGGGCCCGCGGCTGCGTGATCAACATCAGCGGCGGCCGGGACATGACCCTCGAGGACATGACCACCGCCTCGGAGGTGATCTACGACGTGGTGGACCCCGACGCCAACATCATCGTGGGTGCGGTGGTGGACGAGAAGATGGAGGGCGAGATCCACGTGACTGTGATCGCCACCGGCTTCGAGAGCGGCGGCCAGTACCGCGTCGAGCGTCCGACGGCGGCGAACTTTGCCCCCACCACAAGCCCGGCCGACGCCGACGACCGCGGCGCCAACATCCCCGCCTTCCTGCTCAACCGCCAGCACCGCAGCGACTGAGCCGATGAATGGGGTGACCCGGAGTCCACGCCTGCCCTGAGCATCCCGTGGGGCTGCTCCCTTCCGGTCCTGACCCGATTTAGGCGTCAGGGCCGCATGGGTCCGAGTCCCGCCGATGCTAGCAATGGGCCTCCCGCTCCTGTTCCGCCGTGCCCCTGCGCCCGGGTGATCTGCTCCATCGCAAGCAGGCCGGTCTGCCGATCGCGATCCTCACCGCCTGGGATGCCCTCTCGGCGGCGATGGTGGAGGAGGCCGGCGCCGATGCGGTGCTGGTGGGGGATTCCCTCGCCATGACCGTGCTGGGCCATGCCACCACCCTGCCGGTGACCCTCGAGGAGATGCTGCACCACTGCCGCGCCGTGGGGCGGGGGTTGCAGCGGCCGCCGGCGCACCAGCCCCTGCTGATCTGTGATCTGCCGTTCCTCAGCTACCAGTGCGCCCTCGAGGAAGCGGTGACCGCCGCCGGGCGGGTGCTGAAGGAAAGCCCGGCGGCGGCGGTGAAGCTGGAGGGGGCCGAGCCCGAAACCCTGGAGGTGATCGATCGGCTGGTGCGGCACGGCATCCCGGTGATGGGCCATCTGGGCCTCACGCCCCAGGCGGTGCACCAGCTCGGCTACCGCCGCCAGGCGAAGGATCCGGTGAGCCAGCAGCGGCTGCGGCAGCGGGCCCGCCAGCTGCAGGAGGTGGGCTGCTTCGCCCTGGTGCTCGAGCACGTGCCCGCGGCGCTGGCGAGCGAGCTCTCCCGCGAGCTCACCCTTCCGGTGATCGGCATCGGCGCCGGCGAGGGCTGCGACGGCCAGGTGCGGGTCACCGCCGACCTGCTGGGCCTCACCCAGCGCCAGCCCCCCTTCAGCCCGCCGCTGATCGATGGCCGCGGCCAGGGCATCGAGGCGCTGCGGGGCTGGATCGCGGGCCTCAGCGTGCCGCCCGGCGCTCCTCCCACGCCTGGTGCCAGTCCAGCAGCTCCCGCAACACCGCATTGCTGAGGGCCAACCCCTCCGGATCGCTGAGCCGCCAGCGGGGCCCCTCGATCCGCAGCAGCCCTGCCTCCAGGAACGGCTCCAGCCGCTGGCGCAGCTCCCCCCGATCGGTCTCCGTGAGCCCATGGGCCGCGGCCAGGGCCGCCAGGTTCACCCCCTCCCGCCGCCGCAGCCCCACCAGCAGCCGTTCGTCCAGGGGCATGCCTACCTGCTCCTGGGGCACCAGGGATGCCGGGCCGCAGCCGGCCAGCCAGGCGGCATAGGCCTCGCGGGTGCGGGGGCGGGCCTGGCGCTGGCCCCAGGGGGCGGCGGTGGCCCCCATGCCGAAGCCCCACCAGCCGGCCCCACTCCAGTAGACGCGGTTGTGGCGGGAGGTGTGCCCCGGCAGGGCGTAGCTGGAGATCTCGTAGTGGCCGTAGCCGGCGCCGCGCAGCACCTCCCCGGTGAGCTCCAGCAGGTCGGCCGCGAGCTCCTCCGGGGGGAGGTCCAGCTGGCCGCGCTCCTGGCGGCGGGCGAACACCGTGCCCGGCTCCACGATCAGGTCGTAGACCGAGAGGTGGGGCGGCCCCTCCGCCACCGCCTGAAGCAGCTGCTCGCGCCAGTGGGAGAGGCCCCCATCCGCCAGATCCAGCGGCAGCCCCTGGATCAGATCCAGGCTCCAGCTGCGCAGGCTGCCCTCCCGCCAGGCCGCGGCCAGCCAGCGGCAGGCCTCCCGCAGATCGCGGCGCCGGTGGCGGCGGCCCAGCCCCTCCAGCACCGCGTCATCGAAGCTCTGGCCGCCGAGGCTCACCCGGTTCACGCCGGCGGCGAGGTAGCCCCGCAGGCGCTGCTGATCGAAGCTGGCCGGATCCAGCTCCAGGCTCACCTCCGCGCCGGGGGCCAGGCCATAGCGGCGCCGCAGCGCCGCCAGCAGGGCCGCCACCTGCGCGGGGGTGAGCAGCGAGGGGGTGCCGCCCCCCAGGTACACGGTTGAGAGGGGCGGACCGGCGGGGGTGGCCTCGATCTCGGCCTCCAGCAGGGCCAGGTAGGCGGGGATCGAGGCGGAGCGGCTGCCGTCGGCCCGATCCCCCAGGGGCACCACCGGGAAATCGCAGTAGTAGCAGCGGCGATGGCAGAAGGGGATGTGCAGGTAGGCGCTGCGGGGCGGCGGCAGGGCGGCGGCCAGCGGCGCGGGGGGAGGTGCGGAATGCAACGTCATGGCCGGTTATCTGGCGCAGCCAAACGCCCCTGGATCGGGCATGCTGCCCGCAGCCGTACGCGCTGCTCCGCCGGCCGGATGCTGGATACCCTCATCCTGTTCCTGTTCCTGATCTCCGGCGCCGCCACCGGCTGGCTGGGGGTGGACCTGCTGCCGGAGCCCCTGCTGCTGCAGGTGAACAACGTCGAGGGCCTGCGCTGGGTGCTCGGCGGCTTCGGCGCCTTCTTCGGGCTGGTGGCCGGCATCTTCTTCGGCCAGCTGCGCCGGCGGCTGATGGCCCAGGTGCGCAGTATGCCCACCGATCTGCTTGTGAGCCGGGCGGTGGGGCTGATCCTGGGGCTGCTGGTGGCGAACCTGCTGCTGGCGCCGATCCTGCTGCTGCCGCTCCCCTGGGAGGTGGTGCTGGTGAAGCCCCTGGCGGCGGTGCTGAGCAACGTGTTCTTCGGGGTGTCGGGCTACAACCTGGCGGAGGTGCACGGGCGCACCCTGCTGCGGCTGTTCAACCCGGCCAGCACCGAGGCGATGCTGGTGGCCGATGGGGTGCTGCAGCCGGCCACTGCCAAGATCCTCGATACCAGCGTGATCATCGACGGCCGCATCCGAGGGCTGCTCGATTCCGGGCTGCTGGAGGGGCAGGTGATCGTGGCCCAGGCGGTGATCGATGAACTCCAGGCCCTGGCCGACTCCGCCAATGCCGACAAGCGGGGCAAGGGGCGCCGCGGCCTGAAGCTGCTCACCGAACTGCGCAACGAGTACGGCCGCCGCATGGTGGTGAACAGCACCCGCTACGAGGGATCCGGCGCCGACGACAAGCTGCTGGCCCTCACCGCCGACACGGGCGGCACCCTGCTCACGGCTGACTACAACCTCGCCCAGGTGGCCCAGGTGAAGCAGCTCCGGGTGCTCAACCTCAGCGAGCTGGTGATCGCCCTGCGGCCGGAGGTGCAGCCCGGCGACGGCCTGCAGCTGCGGATCGTGCGGGAGGGCAAGGAGGCCGACCAGGGGGTGGGCTACCTCGAGGACGGCACCATGGTGGTGGTGGAGGACGCCCGCGGCCGCATCGGCGAGCGGCTGTCGGTGGTGGTGACCGGCGCCCTCCAGACCCCCGCCGGGCGGATGGTGTTCGCCCGCTGCGAGCCGGCCCCACCGCCAGCGCCCCCGGGCAAGGCGGCCGGAAAGCCGACCCCCACCGCCCCTCGCGGCAGCCAGGCCAACCCCCGCTAGGCTCCTTGCCAAGCCTCAGGTGCTCTGCGGATGTCGGTGTCGGCCCCCTACTACGGCGATTCAGCCGTCCTGCGCACGCCGCCGCCGGACCTGCCCAGCCTGCTGCTGAAGGAGCGGATCGTGTATCTCGGTCTGCCCCTGTTCAGCGACGACGACGCCAAGCGGCAGATGGGCATCAACGTGACGGAGCTGATCATCGCCCAGCTGCTCTATCTGGAGTTCGACAACCCGGAGAAGCCGATCTTCTTCTACATCAACTCCACCGGCACCTCCTGGTATTCCGGCGATGCAATCGGCTTCGAGACCGAGGCCTTCGCCATCGCCGACACGCTCCGCTACGTGAAGCCGCCGGTGCACACCATTTGCATCGGCCAGGCCATGGGCACCGCCGCGATGATCCTCAGCGCCGGCACCAAGGGCCAGCGGGCCGCCCTGCCCCACGCTTCGATCGTGCTGCACCAGCCCCGCAGCGGCGCCCGCGGCCAGGCCACGGACATCCAGATACGGGCCAAGGAGGTGCTGCACAACAAGCACACGATGCTGGAGATGCTGGCCGAGAACACCGGCAAGAGCGTGGAGCAGCTGGCTTGCGACTCCGACCGCATGACCTACCTCACCGCCGAGGAGGCCGTGGACTACGGCCTGATCGACCGGGTGCTCACCAGCCAGAAGGACCTGCCCAAGCCCCTGGCCACGGCCTCCGGCATCGGCTGAGCCCAACCGCCGGCGCCCTTCGCGGCCGCCCCATCTTCCCCACCGTTTCCGTCCCCCCTTCTTCGCGCATCCGCCATGCCCATCGGCACCCCCAGCGTTCCCTACCGCCTGCCCGGCAGCCAGTACGAGCGCTGGGTGGACATCTACACCCGCCTCGGGGTGGAGCGGATCCTCTTCCTGGGCTCCGAGGTGAACGACGCCGTGGCCAATGCCCTGGTGGCGCAGATGCTCTACCTCGACTCGGACGACAACTCCAAGCCGATCTACCTCTACATCAACTCCCCCGGCGGCTCGGTCACGGCCGGCCTGGCGATCTACGACACGATGCAGTACGTCAAGAGCGACGTGGTGACCATCTGCGTGGGCCTAGCCGCCTCGATGGGCGCCTTCCTGCTGGCGGCGGGCACCAGGGGCAAGCGCCTGGCCCTGCCCCACAGCCGTATCATGATCCACCAGCCCCTGGGCGGCACCAGCCAGCGCCAGGCCAGCGACATCGAGATCGAGGCCAAGGAGATCCTGCGGATCAAGGACATGCTCAACCGCAGCATGGCCGACATGACCGGCCAGCCCTTCGAGAAGATCGAGAAGGACACCGACCGCGACTACTTCCTCAGCGCCGCCGAGGCCAAGGACTACGGCCTGATCGACCGGGTGATCGCCCACCCCAGCGAGGCCTGAGCGGAGGGGGGCTGAGGCGGCCAGCGGGCGCTTTCGTAAGCTCCCTCTTTGCCCTGCCCCGACAGCCCGGATGGCCAAGCTCTACTACGACACCGACGCCGACCTCAGCCTGCTGAACGGCAAGACGGTGGCCATCATCGGCTACGGCAGCCAGGGCCACGCCCACGCCCTCAACCTCAAGGACAGTGGCGTGAACGTGGTGGTGGGCCTCTATGAGGCCAGCCGCTCGGCCGAGAAGGCCAAGGCCGATGGCCTCGAGGTGCTGAGCGTGGCCGATGCCGCCGCCAAGGCCGACTGGATCATGGTGCTCCTGCCCGACGAGTTCCAGAAGGCCGTTTACGACAAGGAGATCGCGCCCCACCTGAGCGCCGGCAAGGTGCTGAGCTTCGCCCACGGCTTCAACATCCGCTTCGGGCTGATCCAGCCCCCCGCCGATGTGGACGTGGTGATGATCGCCCCCAAGGGCCCCGGCCACACCGTGCGCTGGGAGTATCAGAACGGCATGGGGGTGCCCGCCCTGTTCGCCATCCACCAGGACGCCAGCGGCAAGGCGCGCGATCTGGCCATGGCCTACGCCAAGGGGATCGGCGGCACCCGCGCCGGCATCCTCGAAACCAACTTCAAGGAAGAGACCGAAACCGACCTGTTCGGCGAGCAGGCCGTGCTGTGTGGCGGCCTCTCCGAGCTGGTGAAGGCGGGCTTCGAAACCCTTTTGGAAGCCGGTTATCAGCCCGAGCTGGCCTACTTCGAGTGCCTGCACGAAGTGAA
>JBJTWS010000362.1:0-4319 GCA_046081905.1 Synechococcus sp.
CTGCCGAACAACGCCAGTGAGATCCCCGCGGCCCACAAGGGGGAGAAGTGGGCGAACCTCGGCGTGAACACCGCCAACGACTTCGAACCCCTCTACGTGGTTCCGAAGGACAAGAAGAAGGTGGTGAAAGAACTCAAGGACGCCCTCAAGGGCGCCGATCAGCTCCTGCTCGCCACGGACGAGGACCGCGAGGGGGAGAGCATCAGCTGGCACCTGCTGCAGCTGCTGGGCCCCAAGGTGCCGGTGAAGCGGATGGTGTTCCACGAGATCACCAAGGAGGCGATCGGCCGCGCCCTCGAGCAGACCCGCGAGCTCGACATGGAGCTGGTTCACGCCCAGGAGACCCGGCGGATCCTCGATCGCCTCGTGGGCTACACCCTCTCGCCGCTGCTCTGGAAGAAGGTGGCCTGGGGCCTCTCGGCCGGCCGGGTCCAGTCGGTGGCGGTGCGGCTGCTGGTGCAGCGGGAGCGGGCCCGGCGGGCCTTCCGCAGCGGCAGCTACTGGGATCTCAAGGCCGCCCTGGAGCAGGCCGGCAGTGGCTTCGAGGCCAAGCTCACCCACCTGAAGGGCGAACGCATCGCCGGTGGCTCCGACTTCGATGAGGCCACCGGCCAGCTCAAGGCCGGCAGCCGCGTGCGCCTGCTGGGCGAGGAGGAGGCCCGCCAGCTGCAGGCCGCCCTCCAGTCCGCCCCCTGGCGGGTGGCGGCGGTGGAGGAGAAGCCCACGGTGCGCAAGCCGGTGGCGCCGTTCACCACCAGCACCCTGCAGCAGGAGGCCAACCGCAAGCTGCGCCTCTCGGCCCGCGAGACCATGCGCACCGCCCAGGGCCTGTACGAGCGCGGCTTCATCACCTACATGCGCACCGACTCGGTGCACCTGAGTGATCAGGCCATCAGCGCCGCCCGCAACTGCGTCAGCGAGAAGTACGGCAAGAACTACCTCAGCCCCAGCCCCCGCCAGTTCTCCACCAAGGCCCGCAACGCCCAGGAGGCCCACGAAGCGATCCGGCCCGCCGGCGAGAGCTTCCGCGATCCCGCGGCCACCGGCCTCGACGGCCGCGATCTGGCCCTCTACGAGCTGATCTGGAAGCGCACGGTGGCCTCCCAGATGGCGGAGGCGCGGCTCACGATGCTGAGCGTGGACCTGGAGGCCGAAGGCGGAGCCCTGGGCACCGCCGCCTTCCGGGCCAGCGGCAAGCGGATCGATTTCCCGGGGTTCTTCCGCGCCTACGTGGAGGGCAGCGACGATCCCGATGCCGCCCTCGAGGGCCAGGAGGTGCTGCTGCCCTCCCTGGCGGTGGGCGACAGCCCCGCCTGCCAGGGGGTGGAGGCCCTCGGCCACCAGACCCAGCCGCCCGCCCGTTACAGCGAGGCGGCCCTGGTGAAGATGCTGGAGAATGAGGGCATCGGCCGGCCCTCCACCTATGCATCGATCATCGGCACGATCGTGGATCGGGGGTACGCCACCCTGCAGGGCCATGCCCTGGTGCCCAGCTTCACGGCCTTCGCCGTGACCGGTCTGCTGGAGGAGCACTTCCCGGACCTGGTGGACACGAGCTTCACGGCCCGGATGGAGCACACGCTCGATGAGATTTCCCACGGCAAGGTTTCGTGGCTGCCCTACCTCGAGGGCTTCTACAAGGGCGACAACGGCCTCGAGGCCCAGGTCCAGAAGCGCGAGGGAGACATCGACCCCGGCGCTTCCCGCACCGTGGCCCTGGAGGGGCTCCCCTGCGTGGTGCGGATCGGCCGCTTCGGCGCCTACCTCGAGACCCGCCGCTTGGGGGAAGACGGTGAGGAGGAGCTGCTCAAGGCCACCCTGCCGCAGGAGATCACCCCCGCCGACCTCGATGCCGAGAAGGCCGAGCTGATCCTGCGCCAGAAGGTGGAGGGCCCCGAGTCGCTCGGGGAGGATCCCGAGACCGGCGAGGCTGTGTACCTGCTGTTCGGGCAGTACGGGCCCTACGTGCAGAAGGGACAGGTGAGCGACGAGAACCCCAAGCCCAAGCGGGCCTCCCTGCCCAAGGGCACCAAGCCGGAAGATCTCACGCTGGAGGATGCACTGGGTCTGCTGCGGCTGCCGCGGCTGCTGGGCGAGCACCCGGAGGGGGGCAAGGTGCAGGCCGGCCTGGGTCGCTTCGGGCCCTACGTGGTGCACGACAAGGGCAAAGGGGAGAAGGACTACCGCTCCCTCAAGGCCGAAGACGACGTGCTCACGGTGGGCCTGGAGCGGGCCCTCGAACTGCTGGCGATGCCCAAGCGCGGCCGGGGCGGCCGCACGGCCCTGCGGGACCTGGGAACTCCGGAGGGGGCCGAGGAGGCCATCCAGGTGTTCGACGGCCCCTACGGGCTCTATGTGAAGCAGGGAAAGGTGAACGCCTCCCTGCCGGAGGGCGCCACCGCCGAAACCATCACCCTCGAGCAGGCGGTGGAGCTGCTGGCCGCCAAGGCGTCCAGCGGCAAGGCCAATGGTCGCCGCACTGCCGCGGGTAAGGCCGCTGGGAGCAAGTCCACCGCCGGCAAGTCCTCCGCGGCGAAGCCGGCTGCCGGCAAGGCCACGGGGGGCAAAGCCACGGGCGGCAGTGCCGCGGCCCGCAAGACCCCTGCCACCACCAAGACCGGCCGCCTGCGGGCCAGTGCGGTGCGGGTGATCAAGGCGGCAGGCAGTTGAAGGCTCCCGGCATGAGGCCCTGGCTTCCGGCCGTGCTGGCGGGGCTGCTGCTGGCGGGCTGCAGCGGCTCCCCCTTCGGCGAGCAGCTCTCCCGCAGTTTTTCGGGCACCCCGGCCGCGGGGAGTGGCACGGCGGCTGGCGGGAACCCGACGGGCACCAGCCCGGCCGGAGCCTCTGGTGCGGCGGCTGGTGGCAGCCCGGCCGGCGGAGCGGCCGCCCCGGCGGCCTCCGGCGGGACCGCCCGCGAGCAGCCCGTGGCGCCAGGACCCGCCGCCAAGGCCCCTGCTGCGCCCGCGACTGCGGCCCCCGCCGCCCCGAAGCCGGCCCAGCCGCAGCCGCCCGTTCCCTACCGCGTCACCCTGCAGCTGCCCGCGGCGGATCCCTCCGCCCCCGCCGAAGCGCTCACCCAGGCCCTGCGGGCCGCGGGGGTGCCCTTCGCGGTGGAGAGCATCGAGCGGGTGGGCGGCGGCGGCGCCCCCGCCCCGACCGCGGAGTCCGCGGCGCCGGTGGTGCCCCGCGCCGCCACGCCGGCGCCCGCGCCCCGATGAGCACCCCGCCGCCCCACCCGCCGGCGCCGCTGCCCCCCCGGACCCGGCAGGCCCTGAGTGCACGCCAGGCGCGGCAGCTGATGGAAACCGCCTACCTGGCCGCGGCCACCGCTCTGCTGTGGATGGCCCTCTACTACCTGCCGGTGGGCAGCCCCCTGTTCCGCCTCGCCCTGCCCTTGCCCCTGGCTCTGCTGCAGCTGCGTCACGGCTGGCGCTGCGGCGTGGAGGGCGTGGTGGTGGCGGCCCTGCTGCTGGTGGCGCTGATGGGCCCGATCCGGGGTCCGCTGATGCTCTTCCCCTATGGCTGGCTCGCCCTCTGGCTGGGCTGGGGCTGGCGGCGGCAGGTGAGCTGGTGGCTCACCTGGCCGGTGGGCGCGGTGATCGGCGCGGCCGGTTTCCTGGTGCGGGTGGCGGTGCTCTCGGTGCTGGTGGGGGAGAACCTCTGGGTGGTGATCACCACCGCCGCCGCCGGGCTGCTGGAGCGGATCGTGGGCCTGCTCGGCCTGGGCGGCGGCTTTGAGCTGCTGCAGGTGCAGCTGGCCGCCCTGCTGCTGGTGCTGGTGCAGAACGTGATCGTGGTGCTGGCGCTGCACGCCGTGGCCTACTGGATCTTTCCGCGGCTGCAGTCGCCGATCAGCGAGCCGCCCGAGGCCCTGCGCGCCCTGGTGGCCCTCGATCCCCTGTGATCCTCCGGCTGGCCGGCGCGGCCCCGGCCGCCGCGGCCTGGATCGAGGCATTCGCCAACCAGGCCCTGGCGACCGAGGTGCTGGTGCTGCTGGCGGCCACCGAAACGGCGGCGGTGCCGGGCATCTCCGCCGCCGGCTCCACCCCGGCCTCCCGCCGCTTCACGGCCGCCGCCGACGCCGAGCTGCTCGCGCTCGGGCCCGCGGCGCACCGCCCCCATGCCCTGCCGCCCCTGCCGGCGGGAGTCAGTCCGGCCCTGATCAGCCATGTGGTGCTGCGGGAGCTGGCCCTTGACCCCCTGCTGATCGATCTGGGCTGCCCCTGCAGCCCCGCCGTGCCCCACCTGCGGCCCCTGCCGGCGCAGGCCCCCGCCGCCTGCCTCAGCAGCGGCCGGGCCCTGGAGCCGGCCCGGGTGGA
>JBJTWS010000363.1:0-9263 GCA_046081905.1 Synechococcus sp.
CTGGAGCTGCTCGGCCGCGAGCAGGATCCGCTCGGTGCCGCCGGGGGTGCGGGGCACGGGCCGGCCGCTCAGGGCCGCATCGGTCTGCCCCACCAGCCAGGGGGCACCCATCGTGCCCCGCCCCACCATCACCCCATCGGCGCCGGTGAGCGCCAGGCAGCGGAGGGCATCGGCGGGGCTGTTCACATCGCCGTTGGCGATCAACGGGATCGTGAGGGCCCGCTTCACCGCCGCGATCGCGGCCCAGTTAGCCTGCCCCTTGAAGCCCTGGGCACGGGTGCGGCCGTGCAGGGTGAGCAGCCGGGCACCGGCTTCCTCGAGCCGGCGGCACCAGGCCACGGCCAGATCCGGGGTGGCGGCATCCTCGGCACTGCCGCACCAACCCAGACGGGTCTTCACCGTGACGGGCAGGGCCACCGCCGCCGCCACCGCCTCCACCATGCGGGCCGCCAGGTCGGGATCGCGGATCAGGCCGCTGCCGCCCCCCTTGCGGGCGATCTTCTTCACCGGGCACCCCATGTTGATGTCGATCAGGAAGGCACCGGCCGCCTCGGCGCGGCGGGCCGCGTCGGCCATGGCGGCCGGACGGTGATCGAACAGCTGCACCCCGATCGGACCGGGCTCCCGGGCGAGCTCCTCCACCTTGATCAGGCCGTGGCCCAGCTCCAGGCTGGTGGCGTTCACCATCTCGGTGAACAGCAGGGCATCCGGCGCCCAGCGCCGCACCAGGCCGCGGAAGATGCGATCGCTCACCCCCGCCAGGGGCGACTGCAGCACGCGGCAGCGCAGCTGGCGGCGGCAGCCGCGGCCCTCCAGCACCAGGGGCTGGGCCGGCGGGAACGGCCCGAGCAGGGCCGGCGGGCTGGGGGAGTGGGCCGAAAGGGTGTGGATCGCGGGCACTGGATCAGCCTCCATCATGGGAACGGAGCTCCTCCCTGCCCGCCCCGCCGGTGACCCCCGCCCAACCCCGCGCCGCCGCCGCGCCCTTCCCCCTCAGCCGGGCCCTGCTGGAGGCGGTGCTGGCCGACCGCACCAGCGACCGCTTTGTGTGTGAGCTGATCTGGCCGCGCCTGGGGTACGAGCAGAACGGCTCCGGCACCTGGGGCGCGGGCCCGGCAACGGACGCTTCCTGGCGGGAGTCGTTCCCGATCGAACCGCCGTTCATCGCCGAGCGGCCGGCGTCGGTGGCGCTCACTCGCGCGATTGCGAAGGAGCACAAGCAACTGCTCAAGGAGCAGCTGGGCTTCGCCGGCTACCGGATCGGTGAGCTCTATCCGCGCCGCACCCGCCGGGCCACGGCGGTGAACTGGCTGCTGGCCCACCTGGCGGCACGGGGGGAGCCCCTGCCCGAAGACGGCCCCCTGCCGCCACTCCTGGATCCACCGTCCGATCCGGTGGCGGGCCATCCGGGCGACCTGCCGGTGGGCTGAGCGCCCTCAGGGCTGGATCGTGACCGGCGTGCCGAGCTCGGTGTGCTCGAACAGCCAGCGGGCATGGGGGCTGGGCACCCGCACGCAGCCATGGCTGCGGGGCACCCCGAAGCTCTGACCGGCGGCCTCCTGCCAGGGAGCCCCGTGGAGGCAGATCACCTGGTCGGGGGTGACGCACAGGGCCCAGGGCACGTTCGGCGCCACGAAGCCCGTGCCCCGCATGGTCACGCTGCGGTGCTTGCCATACACCTGACCCTCGCCGGTGGGGGTGGGGCTGGAGGGCTTGCCGGTGCTCACCGGCACGGCCCGCAGCAGGGTCTGGCTGGCGTCGTAGGCGTAGAGCTTCTGCTCGGAGAGATCCACGACGATCGCGGCGATCAGCTCCACCATCGGCCGACGGCGCGACCGGCGCCGCAGGGAGGACTCCCCTGCCGTAGCGACGGCGGCTCCGCGGGGGGAGTGGCCCACCGGAAGGCTTCAGGGTGGGGGTAGCGGGGGCTCCTCTGTAGTGTCAGGAAACGCAATGTCGCTGAGATAAGTCGCTTTGGCGCTTCCTGTCGTCGCCATCATCGGGCGACCCAATGTGGGTAAGTCCACCCTCGTGAACCGTCTGTGCCGCAGCCGCGAGGCAATCGTGCACGACGAACCGGGCGTGACCCGGGATCGCACCTACCAGGAGGGCTACTGGGGTGATCGCACCTTCAAGGTGGTGGACACCGGCGGCCTGGTGTTCGACGACGACAGCGAATTCCTGCCGGAGATCCGCGAGCAGGCCAACCTGGCCCTGGCCGAGGCCTCGGTGGCGCTGGTGATCGTGGACGGCAAGCAGGGCTGCACCGCCGCCGATGAATCGATCGCCACCTGGCTGCGGGGCCACAACGTGACGGTGCTGCTGGCGGTGAACAAGTGCGAGTCGCCCGAGGCCGGCCTGGCGATGGCGGCGGAGTTCTGGGGGCTGGGCCTGGGGGAACCCCACCCAATCTCGGCGATCCACGGCGCCGGCACCGGGGATCTGCTCGATCAGGTGATCAGCTTCCTTCCCCCCACCACGGAGGAGGGGGCCGAGGAGCCGATCCAACTGGCGATCATCGGCCGCCCCAACGTGGGCAAATCCAGCCTGCTCAACGCCATCTGCGGCGAACAGCGGGCGATCTTGAGCCCGATCCGCGGCACCACCCGCGACACGATCGACACCACGGTGGAGCGGGAGAACCACACCTGGAAGATCCTCGACACCGCCGGTATCCGCCGCAAGCGCTCGGTGAACTACGGCCCCGAGTTCTTCGGGATCAACCGCAGCTTCAAGGCGATCGAGCGCAGTGATGTGTGCGTGCTGGTGATCGATGCCCTCGATGGCGTGACCGAGCAGGACCAGCGCCTGGCGGGCCGCATCGAGGAGGACGGCCGCGCCTGCGTGGTGGTGGTGAACAAGTGGGACGCCATCGAGAAGGATTCCCACACCATGCCGGCGATGGAGAAGGAGCTGCGCGCCAAGCTCTACTTCCTCGACTGGGCGCCGATGCTGTTCACCTCGGCCCTCACCGGCCAGCGGGTGCAGAGCATCTTTGCCCTGGCGCTGCTGGCGGTGGAGCAGCACCGCCGCCGCGTCAGCACCTCGGTGGTGAACGAGGTGCTCACCGAGGCGCTCAGCTGGCGCACGCCGCCCACCAGCCGCGGCGGGCGGCAGGGGCGCCTGTACTACGGAACCCAGGTGGCCACCCGGCCGCCCAGCTTCACCCTGTTCGTGAACGATCCCAAGCTGTTCGGCGACACCTACCGCCGCTACGTGGAGCGCCAGATCCGCGAGGGCCTGGGCTTCGAGGGCACCCCGATCAAGCTGTTCTGGCGGGGCAAGCAGCAGCGCGACGCCGAGCGCGATCTGGCGCGCCAGCAGAGCCGCGGCCGCTGAGTGGACTGGCTGCGGCAGATGCCGATCGGCCAGTACGTGGCCGACGAACCCGCGGGGGAAGGCGCCGGGAACGCCCCCGCCTCCTCCAGCTGGCTGAAGCGGCTCGATCCGCGCCTCAAGCTCGGTTGGACGGTGGCCTTCCTGGTGACGCCCATCCTGGCGGGTCCGCTCTGGCGCCTGGCCCTGGTGGCCCTGCTGCTGCTGATCACCGCCACCTGCGGCCTGCCCTGGCGGCTCTGGCGCCGCAGCCTGCCGCTTCTGCTGGCCCTGGCGGTTCTGGTGGGGCTGCTGGCGGCCCTGCTGCCGGCCGGCAGCGTGCCCGCGGCGCCCCTGCAGCGCCCCCCGGACGAGGTGCGGCTCGAGCCTGGCCCACCCGGCAGCCCCGCCCCGGAGCGCGCCGGCCAGAGCTGGGAGCTGCTGCGCTGGGGCCCGGTGTCGCTCGGACCGGTGCCCCTGGGTCCGCTGGTGATCAGCCGCCGCTCCGCCGAGCTCGGCCTCAACGGCGCCACGCTGCTGTTCACCCTGGTGCACAGCGCCAACCTGCTGCTGCTCAGCACCAGCCCTGAGGAGCTGGTGTGGGCGATCGACTGGGCCCTGGCGCCCCTCGGGCGGCTGGGCTGGCCGGTGCAGCGGCTCGGCTTCACCCTGCTGCTTTCGCTGCGGTTCCTGCCGCTGGTGCAGGAGGAACTGCAGAACCTGCTGCGGGCGATCGCCACCCGGGCGGTGAACCTGCGCACCCTGGGCTGGAAGGGGGGCCTGGCGCTGGTGCTGGCGGTGGGAGAGCGGCTGCTGGCGAACGTGCTGCTGCGGGCGGAGCAGGGGGCCGAGGCCCTGATGGCCCGCGGCGGCCAGTGGCTTCCGCCCGACCGGTTGCACCAGCCCCGCCCCGCCACCGGAGCGGCGGCTCCCCTGGCCGGTGCCGCCCTGCTGACCCTGCTGCTGCTGCGCTGGCGGCTCGGTGCCCTTTAATGGCGCCAGTTCAGCGGGCCACGTGAGCGCAGAGCGTTATCTCAACCATCCCACCTTCGGGATGCTCTACCGGGTGGCTCCGGCAGGGGAGAGCTGCGATCTCTACGCCACCCTCTATGCGCAGCGGATCTTTTTCCTGGTGACACTGCAGCCCCGGGGCGCCAGCTTTGAGGTAATTCCGCTCATGGATGCCCGCCACTACGCCGAGCAGAACCTCGCCCGCGCCCGCCGGGAGGGCCCCGAAGTGCACGCCCGCTGGCGCCAGCTCTTCGACCAGACCTTCATCTGATCGCCTCCCCCATGGCTGCGGCATCCCTGGCGGAGCGGCTGGCGGCGATCCGGGCCCAGCTGCCCGCCACCACCCGGCTGCTGGCGGTGAGCAAGGGGCAGCCGGGCGCGGCGATCCGCGATGCGGCAGCGGCCGGCCAGCGCAGCTTCGGCGAGAACCGGCTGCAGGAGGCGGTCGGCAAGCAGGAGGAGCTCGCCGATCTGGAGGGCCTCTCCCCCCCGCTCGACTGGCACTTCATCGGCCGGCTGCAGGCCAACAAGGCCCGGGCGGTGCTCCGGCGCTTCGGCACGATCCACTCGGTGGACAGCCTCGCCCTGGCGGAGCGGCTGGCCCGCATCGCCGCCGAGGAGCACCAGCATCCGCAGCTCTTTCTCCAGGTGAAGCTGCGGCCCGATCCGAGCAAGGGCGGCTTCACACCTGAGGAGCTCCTCCAGGCCTGGCCGCGCCTGCAGGGCCTGGACAGCGTCCGGCTGGGCGGCCTGATGACCATGGCGCCCCTGGGGCTGGAGGCCCCGGAGCGCCTTGCCCTGTTCCACGACTGCGCGGCCCTGGCCCGGGAGCTGGCGCTGCCGGAGCTCTCGATGGGCATGAGCGGCGACTGGCGGGAGGCGGTGGCGGCCGGCAGCACCTGGGTGCGGCTCGGCAGCGGCCTGTTTGGCCCGCGCCCCTGAGGGGGTGCGCTTGCAACCGTTTCCGTGGGACGCTATTCAGGTGCCAAGCATCACAACTGAGGCCCCATCCGTGTCGTTGTTCTCCCGCCTGCGTGCTGTCGTTTCCGGCGATGACTACCTCGATGGCGAGTACGACGACGAACTCGACTACGACGCCGGCGACACCAGCGCCAGCCATGGGACCGCCAGTCGGCCCGCCAGCAGTGCCCTGGCCCTCACCAGTGATTTCTCCAGCGAGGATCCCTTCAGCGGCAGCAATGTGATCGGAATGCCGGGTCTTTCCTCCTCCGCCGCGGAGGTGACCCTGATGGAGCCCCGCAGCTTCGATGAGATGCCCCGGGCGATCCAGGCCCTGCGGGAGCGCAAGACCGTGATCCTCAACCTCACGATGATGGAGCCGGATCAGGCCCAGCGCGCCGTGGACTTCGTGGCCGGCGGCACCTTCGCCATCGATGGCCACCAGGAGCGGGTGGGGGAGAGCATCTTCCTGTTTGCCCCCTCCTGCGTCACGGTCACCACCACCGGCGGCGAGGAGTCGTCGTCGCCCACGATCGTGAGCAGCCGCGAGGCCGCCGCCGAAGCCGAGGCGGCCCCCAGCCCCGCCTGGGGACGACAGGATGTGGGGCTCTGATCGCCCCCCGTCCCGCTTGACTTCCGCAGAAGGTTCCCGCTTCGGCGTGGTGGGCCTGGGCCGCATGGCCCAGGCCTTGCTGTTTCCGCTGGTCGAGAGCGGCGAGATCTCCCGCTCCGGTGTGCGGGCCGTGGTGGCCCACAGCGCCACCGCCGAGCGCCTCTCGCGGGAGCAGGGGCTGGCGGTGGGCACCGACCCGCAGGAGGCCTGGGCGGCGCCGATCGTGCTGCTGGCGGTGAAGCCCCAGCAGCTGGAGACCGCCGCCGCCGCCGCTTCCGCCGAGCCAGGGCTGCTGCTCTCAGTGCTGGCGGGCGTGACCCTGGAGCGGCTGCAGCGGCTCTTCCCGAACCGCCTCTGCGTGCGGGCGGTGCCGAACACCCCCTGCCTGGTGCGCCAGGGCCTCACCGGCCTGGCCTGGGGCGAGGGGCTGAACCCCGACCAGCGCGCCCGGGTGCGGCGGCTGTTCGAGCCGGTGGGGGAGGTGCTGGAGCTGCCGGAGCCGCAGCTGGATGCCTTCCTGGCCCTCACCTCCTCCGGGCCGGCCTTCGTGGCCCTGGTGGCCGAGGCCCTCGCCGATGGGGCCGTGGGGGCGGGGCTGCCGCGGGCCCTGGCCCATCACCTGGCCCACCGCACCCTGGCCGGTACGGCGGCCCTGCTGCAGGAGCAGGAGCTGCATCCCGGCCAGCTCAAGGACATTGTGACCAGCCCGGCGGGCACCACGATCGCCGGCCTGCGGGAACTGGAGCGCTCCGGGGTGCGCTCCGCCCTGATCGAGGCGGTGATCGCCGCGGCCGAGCGCAGCCGCGCCCTGGCCTGAGCGGGCCGGCCCCGGCCCGGTTCAGGAGCGCTTCTCGCCCAGGCGAGGCTCCGTGCCGGCCAGCAGCCGCTGCAGGTTGCTGCGGTGGCGCCACACCACCAGCACGGTGGTGACCACCGCCAGCACCAGGTAGGGGACGCGCAGGCCCATGCCGTGGTCGGCGAACCAGCCGAGCATCAGCAGCGGCAGTGACAGGGCCGCCACCACGCTCGCCAGCGACACGATGCGGCTGAAGCTCAGCACCGCCAGGAAGATCCCGAAGCAGCCCAGCCCCACGGGCCAGGCCAGGCCGATCAGCATCCCCAGCCCCGTGGCCACGGCCTTCCCGCCCCGCCAGCCGAGCCACACGGGCCAGATGTGGCCCGCCAGGGCCGCCAGACCGGCCCCCACCACACCGCTGTCGATCCACCAGGCCCCGGGACCGAGGGGCTGTCCGAGGGGTTCCAGCAGCAGGCGGGCGAGCACCACCGCCGCCACCCCCTTGCCCACATCGAGCAGGAACACCGCCAGGGCCGGGCCCTTCCCCACCACCCGCAGCACGTTGGTGGCGCCGGTGGAACCGGAGCCGTGCTCCCGCAGATCGATGCCCCGCAGCCAGCGGCCCGCCAGGTAGCCGAAAGGCAGGGAACCCAGCAGGTAGCCGGCGATCAGCGCCAGGAGCGGGAGCAGCAGGGGCATGGGCAACAGGGAGTAGACGGGGATCGGGGGAGCGGATCAGTAGGTGAGGTCGTCGTCGACCAGCTCGCCGGGGCCGGCGGCGAAGGCCAGCCAGAGGGGGAACTGCAGGATCGGCACCTCCACGGCCCGCTCGGCCGCGTCCACCACGATGAAGGGCAGTTCACCCTGCTCCTCGAGGCGGTCGGCCCGCTCGATCAGGGCCTCGGGGCGCTCGAAAAGCACGATGCCGCTGTTGGGGCCGAAGTCCTCCCGGCCCAGGCCGAGGCAGTCCTGCAGGCCGCGCCGCCATTCCCCCAGCCGCTCCGGCTGGCCCGCCAGCACCAGGGTCTGGAAGCGGTCGCCGTAGAGCTCCCCCAGGATCGAGATCGCCGCTCCGGCGGTGAGGGCATTGCGGCTGCGGCTGCCGAAGCTGGCCTGGGCACCGCGCCCCCCCTGGGAGAGGAACCAGTCTTCCAGCGCTGCGGCATGGGGGGGCTAAAGGGTGCGGCGCAGGGTCCAGGGACCGGCGTAGCAATCGGGCTGGCCGCCGTAGCGGGCCAGGCGATCGCGGATCAGCGCCTCGTCCTGGACGAAGGGGCCGCCCACCACCACCGGGGGGGCCTCCGGCGCGGCAGGGGGCGGCGTCGCCGCCTGATCGAGGGGGGAGGGCTGCACCACCAGCGGCTGCACCACCAGGTCCACCTGCTCGGCGGCCACCACCAGGTCCTGCAGGGCCCCCACCAGGTACTCCTGGAAGCCCTTGAGCCGGCGGGCGATCGCATCCGACTGGCCGCTGAAGCTGCTGCTGATCTCCCGCTGGATCTGCTCGCGGCGGCGCTCCAGCTGGGCGATCTCCTCCTCCAGGGTGGCGCGGCGCTGCTGCAGCTCCCGCATGGCCAGCTCCAGCAGCGAATCCTGCGGCGCCGGGATCCCCGGCGGGGCCTGCGGCGGGGGGGAGCCTGCGGAGGGCACCGGAGCGGTGGCTTCCGCAGCGGTGGGGGCCCCTTCGGGGGCGGGCATCGTGGGACTCTCGGACATCGAGGGGGCGTGGGAGAGCGGCCTCAGGAGCCGCTGGTGGGAGCAATCGGGGCCAGGGCAGGCAGGTGCCGCCGCAGCTGCTCCTCCAGGCCCGCGGCTTCGAAGAGCATCGGCAGCAGGTGGGGGGTGCGCGTCTCGCGGAAGTAGAAGAGCACCGGCACTCCCGGCCAGAACAGCCGCCAGCCGAGCCAGTCGTCGTAGGGAAAGCGGCGGATGCAGCGGCGGCCGCTCCACACCAGCAGGGCCGTGGCGGAGAACTGCAGGCGCAGCTGCACGGTCTGCAGGAGCAGCAGCAGCCCCAGCAGACCCACCAGGGCCGCCGGCACCAGCGCCCAGGACCAGAGGGCCTGGAGCGGCAGCAGGGCAAGGGCCAGCAGCACCACCGCCACGGGCACGCCGTAGCGGGGGGCCAGGATCACCCCCAGGGCGGGATCGGGACCGACGGCCAGGCTGGCGGGATCGGAGCTCACCGGTGGCACCGTGCAGGCGGAGGTGGGCCCATTATCCGAACAGGATCTGGGTGAGCAGCACATCCATCAGCGCCACCGTCACCAGGATCATCACCACCGCGCCGGTGGTGCTGGTGCCCACCTCCTTGGGGCCGCCGCTGGTGGTGAGCCCCCAGCCGCAGGCGAGCACGGCGATCTGCAGGCCGAACACCAGCGCCTTCACCAGCATCGAGGGGAGGTCGTCGGGCTCCATCCAGGTGCGCACCGAATTCCAGAACACCGCCGGCGGCACGTTGTAGAGTATCGTGCTGCTCACCTGCCCTGACCAGATCGCCACCCAGAAGAAGGCCAGGCACTGCACCGGCGCCATCACCACCATCGCCACCAGCCGCGGCACCACCAG
>JBJTWS010000364.1:0-3550 GCA_046081905.1 Synechococcus sp.
GGCACGAGTTGGTTGCGGCTGGGCAGGCATCGGCAGATGACTACAGCGGTCTTGGGGCTGTCTGCCTGCTTGAGGATCAGTATCTGGAGGCGAAGGAGTATCTCGGCAAGGCTCAACTGCTTCGGCCGGATCATCCCCAGACGCTGTCCAACCTTGGCCTTGCCTGTTTCCATTTGGGGGAGACTGAGCGAGCGCGAACGCTGCTGATGCAGGCCATTGCACTGCAGCCTGATCTGGCGGCGTCTTATTCCAATCTCGCTCTTCTTCAGCAGTCCTGCGGAGAGGTCGAGCAGGCGATTGCCACTTATCACCGGGCTCTGGAGTGTGATCCGTCGCAGGTCACCGCGCACTGGCACCTTGCCCACAGTTTGTTTCTGATCGATGCCTATTCCGAGGCCTGGCCAGAGCACGAATGGCGGCTGCAGGACGCGCCGGAACGCAAGCTGCATGCAATGCCCCAGGCTCCTTGTCTTGCATTCAGTGCTGAGGCACTTGAGTATGACGGGCCTCTGTTGCTGGTGAGTGAGCAGGGCATCGGCGATACGCTTCAATTCATCCGCTATGTCCGCCTGCTTCAGGCCAGAGGCTGTCAGATCAGGCTTTGTCTTCCCGACCAGCTCCATGCCCTGGTTGGCCATGCCTTCCCGGATATTGAGCTGCTGTCCCCCGAGCAGGGGAGTGACTGGTGTGAGGGCTCCTGGCTTGCCTTGATGAGCGTTCCGGGCTTGTTGAAGGAGTCTCCATCCAATCCATTGGTTAGCAAGCCCTATCTGCATGCCGACTCGGCTCATGTGGCCAGCTGGAGGAATGTGCTTGGCGACTCTTCAGAGCAACAGCCTCTGGTGGCCCTCCACTGGCAGGGTAATCCGGCCGCAGAGGTTGGCCCACTCCAGGGCCGTTCATTCCCATTGCAGACTCTTGCTCCGCTTGCGGCACTGGCCGATGTGCGGTTCGTTTCCCTTCAGAAGGGAATCGGTGCCGAGCAGTTGGTACGCTGCGATTTTCGCGATCGCTTTATTCCGGCGCAGCCCTTGGTGGATGAAGCCTGGGATTTCCTGGACACGGCCGCCATCCTGGCCAGTTGTGATCTCGTCATCACCAGCGACACGGCTTTGGCACATCTCGCCGGAGCCCTTGGCCGGCCCACCTGGTTACTCCTCCATCACATCCCAGACTGGCGCTGGGGTGTGCGCGGAGACAGCACCTTCTGGTACCCCTCGATGCGCTTGTTCCGTCAGCTTGAGGCAGGCAACTGGGATGAGTTGGTCACCAGGCTGACGCCTGCACTCCGGCAGTTCCTGGTATCCCAGTAAGGCTGCTGTGATCATGCCTTGGATCCGTGCCTTCTGGGACTGGCTGGAGGCCGATACCGGCCAGTTCGCTGAGGCCAGCCAGCATGCTTTGCTTCTGCAGCAGCAGGGTGATCGTGATCAGGCTGATGTGCTCAGTCAGCACTGGCATCGAAAGGATCCGGGCGGCATCTTTACCCTTCTGTACGCTGGCGCGACGGCTCTACTCCGGCAGCAGTGGCAGGACGCCCAGGTCATGCTGGAGCAGGTTGTCCGTAGTGGTGGGGATACTGCAGAGGTGTTGACTCTGCTCGGGACTGCCTTCCTGCAGCTTGGTGATCCGAAGAGGGCGCTGGATTGTCTCGAGTCTGCTCTGCAGCGCAATCCGGATCTGCCTGAAGCGCACCGCGTCAGAGCCGACGTTCTTCGCTCCCTGGCACTGTTGGATCAGGCGATTCATGCCTATTCATTGGCTCTTCAGCTGAACCCCAACTCCGTCCAGGCTCGCTGGAATCTTGCCACCACTCTTCTGCTCGCCGGGGAGTATGAACAAGGCTGGCATCACTATGGCGTCCGCTTCAGTCCTCCTGTCGGTGTGCGTCCTGTGCAGGCGCTGCCTCCGCCGATGCTGCAAGGTGGTCTGCCGGAGAAGGGTTCCAAGCTGTGGTTGGTTGCCGAACAGGGGCTCGGCGACACGATCCAGTTCGCTCGCTATGCGTTGCTGCTTCGGCAGATGGGCTTTGATGTCAGCCTGATTGCTCAGCCAGCACTGCAGGGCCTGCTCGAATCGTCTGGGCTTGTCGTGGCCTCACCCGCATCGGATCCGTCTGCGCTGGTCTCTCCGGTCAGCTGGTTGCCGTTGCTGTCGTTGCCGGCTCTGCTGGGAGTGTCGCCAGCGAGGCCGCTGGTCACGACGCCTTACCTCCAGTTCCCCTCTGTCCTCCCTCAGGCTTTACAGATGGAGCTGGATGCTGAGAAGCGGCTTCTCGTGGCTCTCAACTGGCAGGGCAATGCATCGATGGAGGTCAGCAATTTCCGGGGTAGGTCGCTTCCTCTCGAAGCGTTCGCCCCATTGGCTGCCGTGCGTAGTGTTGCGTTCCTGTCGGTCCAGAAAGGCGAAGGCTTTGAGCAGCTGGAGGCCTGCTCCTTTCGTCATCGCTTCTCGTCCTGTCAGGAGCTTGTGGATCAGCTCTGGGATTTCAGGGAGATTGCCGCACTGATCAGCCGCTGTGATTTGTTGATCACCTCGGATACGGCCGTTGCCCACCTCGCCGGAGCGATCGGTCATCCTGTGTGGTTGTTGCTGAAGCAGATTCCCGATTGGCGTTGGAGACTGCACGGAGACACAACATTCTGGTATCCCTCGATGCGTTTGTTCCGTCAGCAGAGGGATGGAGACTGGGAGGGGGTGATGGAACGAGTCGCGCTGGCGCTGACTGAATTCGCAGCGTCACGTTGAAGGTCGAGCCTCTGTCTTGCCGTTCAAACGGCTGAGGAGATCCGTGTTTCGGAGTCGATCCGCTGGACCTCCCCTCGAGCACCGGCCAGCTCCTGCACCACCCGCACCCCGAGCACGGCGGTGTTCGCGCTGCCCTCCAGGCATCCCGATAAGGCTTTGCCGGATGAGTGGGCGAGATCCTGCGGTGGGCTGGAGGTCTCCAATCCCGCGCCGCATCCCTGCCAGGGTTCCGGATGGGTTGCCAGCCCATCGATCACCACCCGGTTCTGCGCGGCGGAACCGAGAGTCGGTTGACCCGCTAAATCAAACGCCGGCCCGCAGCGCATCAGCACCTGTCCGCGCCAGATTGCGCTGGGTGCGGCGCCCACGGAGTAGGTGATCGGGCCGGTGGTGGTGGTGAGGTGGAGCACCGGCAGGCGCCCGGCCAGGCTGCAGGCGTGTTGTTCGAGCTGAGGTGTGGGGCTGATGCGGCTCGAGCGCTGCACATCGTCCAGGATCATGGCCAGGGTGCGTTGCTGCACGCTGCGCTCACGCAGCAGGCGGTTCACGCGCAGCCCCAGCTGGCTCTCGCTGATCAGCAGCTGGAGGATCATGCCGCTGAGGCTGATCCCCAGGCCCAGGGCCAGCAGCAGTTCGATCAGTGAAAAGCCAGTCGGCCCGGCTACAGCCTGGTTTCCAGGATCCGCCGGATGCTGGCCTCGTCATCGACGACCAGGATCGTTTCCTTGTCCTTGGCAGTGCCGGTGGCAGCGCTGGGGGGGGAGACCGTCATCGCCAGGCTTGGGTGCCTACATCCAGATGG
>JBJTWS010000365.1:0-14621 GCA_046081905.1 Synechococcus sp.
CCATCGACGCGACCACCGAACACCAGGGTCGGAAAGACCGCCACGATGCGGTCCGCCAGGGGATGGTGCTCGAGCTGCTGCAGGCACTGGGCCTTGGTGACGATGTATTCGGTGCCGAACCGCTCGGCCTCCGGCAACAGCCGCAGGTCGCGGTCCAGAATGCTGGCGGTCGAGAAGTAGATGACCTGCTGCAGCCGCCCGGGATCGAGTCGGCCCAGCAGTTCCTTGACCGCATCGACATTGACGCTCTGCGCCCGCTGGGGATCGCCCCAGGCGGTGGCGGTGTGGATCACCCGATCCACCTGTGCCAGCTCAGCGGCGTGGGCCTGCTGCTCCCGCAGGTCGCTGACCAGCAGCCGGATGCGCGGATGGTCGGCGGGCACCGCCGTCAGCTTTGACGGGTCCCGCAGCCACAGCAGCAGCTCGGCGTCGGAATGATGCAGCAGTCGGTGGGTGATGTGCTGGCCGACGCAGCCGCTGGCACCGGTGATGAGGATCCGTTCCAAGGGCCTCTGCCTCAGCTTACGGAGCCGAGCAGTTCATTCACCCGTTTGCCGGTCTCGAAGAAGACCCGGGCGTTCTCCTCGGGGGTGCCGGGCAGGATGCCGTGGCCGAGGTTGAGGATGTGGCGCCGCCCGCGGGCCTTGCGCACGGTGTCGACGATGCGATGGCGGATCGCTTCGGGCGTGCCGAACAGCAGACCCGGGTCGACGTTGCCCTGCACGCCCACATGCAGCGGCAGACGATTGCAGCCTTCGGCCATGTCGACGGTCCAGTCGAGGGAAATGATGTCGACCCCCGTGGCGGCCATGCGTTCAAGCACCCCGGCACTGCCCGAGATGTAGAGGATCAGCGGTGTCGCGGGGTGGCGCTGCCGCACCTGATCAATGACCCGCTTCTGATAAGGCGCCGCAAAGGTGTCGTAGTCGGTCGGGCTCAGCTGGCCCGCCCACGAATCGAACAGCTGCACCACCTGGGCACCGCTCTCGATCTGATAGCAGACGTAGCGGGCGATGCTGTCGGCCAGGTGGCCCAGCAGCCGGTGCATCAGCTGCGGTTCGCGGAAGGCCATCGCCTTGATCACGGCGTAATCGCGGCTGCTGCGACCTTCGACGGCGTAGGCCGCCAGGGTCCAGGGGGCCCCCACGAAGCCGAGCACCGTTGCCGCATTGCCCACCGATTGCCGCAGGCGCCCCAGCACTTCCCCCACGAACGGCAGGGAGGCGGCCGGGTCGAGGGGCCGCAGGGCATTGACCTGTTCGATGCTGCGGATCGGCGGATCAATGATCGGGCCGCGGCTTTCGATGATGTCGAAGTTGATGCCCATCCCCGGCAGTGGCGTGAGGATGTCAGAGAACAGGATGACCCCGTCGGGCTGGAAGGCCTCGAAGGGTTGCATCGAGATGGCGTACGAGAGATCGGGGTTCTCGGACCGCTCGCGGAACGATGGATGGCGATCCCGCAGGTCGCGGTACACCTGCATGTAGCGGCCAGCCTGGCGCATCATCCAGACCGGAGGCCGCTCCACCTGCTCACCTCGGGCGGCACGCAGCAGTAACGGCAGGGACTCGCTCATGGGGCGGCGCAACCGATGGTCGGGCGGGACAGCCGCCGAACCTACCCGACCGCTTCCCCTTCAACGCCGCCGGCTTCATGGATTGCCGCAGGTCTCTGGCGCTCGGCGTCGTGCTTGAACACCAGCACACTCAGCGGCGGCAGGCAGAGGTCCAGGGACTGGCCGTAGCCGTGCATGCCCTGGTCGTCGCTGAACTTGCCACCGAGGTTGCCCTGGTTGCTGCCGCCGTAGCGAGCGCTGTCGGTGTTGAAGCACTCGCGATAGAAGCCGTCGACAGGCACGCCGATGCGGTAGTTGCTGTGGCTGACAGGGGTGAAATTACAGACCACCACCACCCAGTTGCCTTCCTTCTCGTCGCGGCGCATGAAGCTGACGACGCTGTGGCTGTTGTCATCGCAATCGATCCACTGGAACCCGTAGTGGTCGAAGTCATTGCGCCACAGGGCCGGCTCGCTGCGGTAATAGGCGTTGCGGTCGTCCACCATGTTGAGCAGGCCCTTGTGCTCAGGGAACTGCAGCTTGTCCCACTCCAGATCACCCCAGACGTTCCATTCGCCCCGCTGACCGAACTCCATTCCCATGAAGATGGTCTTCTTGCCCGGGTGGGTCCACATGTAGGCCAGCAGGGCCCGTACGTTGGCGAATTTCAGATCATCGCTGCCGGGCATCTTGTGCAGCAGATGGCTCTTGCCATGCACCACTTCATCGTGGCTCAGGGCCAGCATGAAGTTCTCGGTGTGGTGGTACCAGATCGAGAAGGTGATGGCGTTCTGGTGGAACTGGCGGAACCAGTGATCAAGCTCGAAGTAGTCGAGCATGTCGTGCATCCAACCCATGTTCCACTTGAGGTTGAAGCCCAGGCCCCCCATGTGGGTGGGCATGGTCACCAGGGGCCAGGTGGTTGATTCCTCGGCAATCGAAAGGGCACCGGGGAAGTAGTGGAACAGCACCGAGTTCGCCTGCTGCAGGAAGCGCACGGCTTCGAGATTTTCGCGGCCGCCATGTTCATTGGGCAGCCACTGGCCATCCGGTCGCAGGTAGTCGCGGTAAAGCATCGAGGCCACCGCGTCCACTCGGATGCCATCGATGTGGAATATCTCGAACCAGAAGACCAGGTTGGCCACAAGGAAGTTGCGCACTTCATTGCGGCTGTAGTTGAAGATCAACGTGCCCCATTCCTTGTGCTCGCCGATGCGGGGATCGGCGTGCTCATACACATGTGCCCCGTCGAAGAAGGCGAGGCCATGGCCGTCCTTGGGGAAGTGGCCCGGCACCCAGTCGAGGATCACGCCGATGCCCTCGGAGTGGCAGCGGTCCACGAAGGCGCGGAATTCATCGGGGCTGCCGAAGCGGCTGGTGGGGGCATACCAGCCGGTCACCTGGTAGCCCCAGGAGCCATCGAAGGGATGCTCCGAGATCGGCATCAGCTCGATGTGGGTGAAGCCCCGGTCCTTCACGTAGGGGATCACCCGATCGGCCAGCTCCGGATAGGTGAGCAGCCGCGCCCCCGGCTTGAGATCGGCGGCGGGCACCGGCGGGCGGGGGGTGCCGTCGGGGTTGTGGAAGGGTTCCTCGGCGCTGGCGTGCATCCAGCTGCCGAGGTGCATCTCGTACACCGCGATCGGCTGGTCGAGCGGATTGCGGCTGTCGCGCTCCGCCATCCACTGGGCATCGCTCCAGGCGAAGCTGGCCAGCCCGTTCACGCGCGAGCTGGTGTTGGGCCTCACCTCGTGCTCGAAGCCGTAGGGATCGGCCTTCTGGTAGCAGTGGCCGGCCTGGGTGCGGACTTCGTACTTGTAGAGCGCGCCCCGGGTCAGGCCGGGGATGAACAGTTCCCAGCAGCCGCCCAGCCGCGACTGCATCGGGTGATGGCGGCCGTCCCAGCTGTTGAAGTCGCCCAGCACGGACACGCTGCGGGCATTGGGGGCCCACAGGCAGAACTGCACCCCGGCCACGCCATCGCGCTCACCCGGGTGGGCCCCCATCCGGTGCCAGATGTGGTGGTGGTTGCCCTCGGCGAAGAGATGGCGGTCCATCTCGCCCATCCATTCCTGGCGGAAGGCCCAGGGATCGTGCTGCACATGCTCGATGCCGCCCCGCTGGACCCGCACCTGGTAGGTGCAGCCGGGATCGGCGGGCAGTTCGGCCTCGAACAGCCAGGGGTGGTGCGGCGTGGCCATGGGCAGGCCCTGGCCGCCCCAGAGGAGTTCCACCTGCTGGGCCTCGGGCATCCAGACCCGCACCACCCAGCCGCCGCCCTCCAGGGGCTGGGGTCCGAGCACCGCGAAGGGGTGGTCGTGGCGGCATTCCGCCAGTCGCTGGCCGTCTTCAACCATCCAATCGAAGCTGACCAGGGCCATAGACACCGCAGAGCTGGGGCGGAGCTTAGGCCGCTTTTCCCCAGGGCCCACCCACGGGGCACCTCCCGTCAGGAAGCCGGGGCAGGGAGTGCCCTGCCCGGTGGGGGGCGCCGCCTGGCTCAGCGCAGGTCCTGGGGGAAGTCCACGCCGATCACATGACCCTCGAGATCGAGGATCACAAAGAGGTTGTCGGTGAGGCGGCCGAACTCGGTGGTGACCAGCACCAGCTGCTGGGTGTCGTCCTTGCCCACGTAGACGCTGCCCCACACCTTCCGGAACGGGCCGGTGAGTTTCTGCAGGCCCAGCCAGCGATCCCGCAGGGTGGCGGGCAGCATCTCCTGCTGCAGTTCCATCCCGAGCCGGCTACGGGCCTGCACGTACTGGCCGGCCGCGAGTTCCTGGATGAAGACCACGGCGGTGTCCTCCGCCGGCAGCTGGCTGCGGTCGAGCTCCCAGCCGAGGATCTGGCCGGAGGGATCGAGCACCATGGTGAGCTCGCGGGGGCCCTTGCCGGTGAGCAGCCGCAGCTCCACGGTGCCGTCGTCGGCGCCCACCGCCACACTCTCGATCGTGCCGCTGCGCACGCCCCCGACACTGGCCAGCCGCTCCTGCACCCGCACGGGCGTGCTGAAGCGGCGCACGGGCTCCGCCAGCAGGTTGTAGAGCGCCTGGGCATCCGACTGGCGCAGGGCCGCCAGGATCCGCTGGGCCGCCTGGCGCAGGGCCGACTTGGTGAGGCTGCGCTCGCCGCTGGAGGCCTCCGCCAGCAGCGGCGCGGCTTCAGCCGAGCCTGCGGCGGCGGGCGGCAGGGCGGCACCCCAGGGAGCCAGGCAACTGCCGACCAGCACCAGCGGCAGCAGGGGAGCGCAGCGGCGAGAGAACACGGAGCCAGAGCGGAGTCGGGTCAGTCTGGCGGAAACCCCTGGGGCGGCTCACCTCCGAGGGGCCGCATCCACAGGCGTGCCTCCTGCAGCACCAGCTGCAGGCTGATCACCCGGTGGTGGATGCCCGGCGATCCGGGCGGGTGCCGGGGATCACCGCTGTGCACCCCGATCTGGGGCCAGGCCGCCGCCGCCACAGACAGGCGGAGGCGCTCGCCGGGCTGCAGCGGCAGCAGCACCGGCTGGAGGCGGAGGCGCCGGGGCCGCGGCGGGCCGGGGGCCTCGTCGTGGCAGCGGAGCACCCCGGTACTCCACTGCCGCACCGCTCCTCCCTCCGCCGCCACCACGGAGAGGGCGGCGCAGAGGTCGTAGCCGGGCTGGTCCGCCGCCACCGCCAGCTCCAGCAGGGGTTCCCCGAACAGCTCCAGGGGTTCGCGCAGGGGATCGCTGGTGAAGCAGGCCACATCGGCCCGCTGGTCGAGGTCGGCACGATCGACGGGGCCGGCATCGAGTCCGAGGTGGCCGCCCCGGCCCGGCACCGGCCGCCACGGGTCGTGTACCAGGGTCACGCTCCCGCCCGCTGCACCCGCGCTGGGGTGCGGCACCAGGCGGCCCTCGTCGGAGCGGATCGCCGCCAGACCGCCGCTGGCCAGGCCCCAGACGCCGCCCCGGGCGCTCCGGAGGTCCGCCGCGGTCCAGTCGCCGCTGCCGAGGCGCTCCAGCAGGAGCGGCGGGGGCGCCTCCGGGGGGGGAGCTGCGGCCCTGCGGAGGGGCAGGGCGTGCTGAAAGAAGGCGAGCTGCAGGGCATCGATCCCGCCCCGCCAGTGCAGGTGGCTCCAGGCACCGATCCGCAGCCAGGGGGAGCCGCCCGCCTGGCGGGCCCGCTGCCAGAGATCCAGCACGCCCCGCAGGTGGGGATCGTGCCAGCCGCCGATCAGAAGCAGAGGGCGGCGCAGCAGCTCCGGCGGCGGTTCATGCACCGTCCAGCCCGCGGCGGCGGACGCATCGCGGCGGAGCCAGGCCAGGCCCATCCCCCCGGGATCCAGGCGCTCCAGCAGGGCCTCCCCCTCCTGGAGGAAGGCGCCGCTCTCCAGGCTGCGGCGGATCTCGCGCCAGCCGGCGGCATCGCCGCGGCGCCGGCAGCCCTGGGCCGCCAGCTGCAGGGCCCAGCCCAGGCCCAGGGCCCACCAGTGGGCGCCCCCCTCGCTGGCCCAGTGGAGCCGCTCATCGAGGCCGCAGTGGGCTGGCGCCAGGGCATCCAGCAGGGCATCGGGCTCGGTGCCGTCGGTGAGCAGCTGGGTGAGCCCCTGGTAGGAGAAGCCATAGCCGCCTACCCGGCCATCGGAGCCGCCCAGGCGGCGGGCCCAGCGCACCGCATCGGCCCCATCAGCGGCCTCCTGGGCGAAGCCAGCGAAATGGCCGCCGGAATCCCCCCGGCCGCGGACGTCCACCACCACCACCTGGAAGCCATGGCCGGCGTACCAGGAGGGGTGGGCGTAGGTGGGGGTGGAGGCGATCGCCCGGCCATAGGGCTGGCGCATCAGCAGCACCGGCCACGGGCCGGGCCCCTCGGGCCGCCAGCGCCGTGCCGCCAGGGTCACCCCGTCGCGGCAGCACAGCCCCAGGTCGTCCCAGACGACCGGCAGCGGCGGGGATGGGGTCAGCGGACGTCCGGACAGTGGAGGCCGATCACGTAGGTGGTGAGCACCTCCGCATCCATGGGCGAGAGGCCGCGCTGGCGGGCGGTGGCGGCCACCGCCTGGGGGGAGGTGGCCGAGAGGCCCTGGGTGTTGAAGCTGCGGAATTCCGTGCAGAGGCTCTTGGCCAGGGCGGGGTTCTGCTTCACCGACTCGAGCAGGGGGGACGCGGCCCGGGCGATCGAGGCGCCCACCCCGGGCAGCAGCAGGCCCAGCAGCAGGGGCAGCAGCACGGCCTTGGGCCTGCGATGCCCGGCGGGAAACCGGAGGGGGCGGGACTGGTGGTTCAGGGGTCTGGCAGGGAAGGGCATGGCGCCTCCCGCAGGGGGCTTCCTCCATTCCAGGCAGGGGGAGGGGGAGCGGGGCCGGCGCGCGTGTCAGTTCCCAGGGCGACTGGAGTGGGTGCGGGCTCGCCCGATCCAGTCGCGCAGGGTGGCCAGGGAGGGGGGCGCTACCTCCAGGCCGGTGAGGCGCCGCTGCAGGCGACCCACCTGCAGCCACAGCCGCTGGGGGTCGGCCTCGGCCAGGGCGCGGACCTCGGCGATGCCGGCATGGAGCAGCAGGGCGGCCTCGACGGGCTGCAGCTGGAGCTGGCACACCAGCCGGGCCTGGGCCCGCAGCCGGATCAGACGGGCTTCACTCGCCAGGCCGGCCCTTCCCAGGCGGCGCAGACTGGCCTCCTCGAGGGCCGCCAGGGCGCCCCAGGAGATGACGCCCTGCTGCTGCAGCAGGCGCCGCTCCCGCTCGAAATGGGGGGGCAGGGCCCCGAGCTCTCCTGCCGGGCCGCCGGGAGGCTGGCGCCCCATCGATCAGGCCAGGGGGGTGACGGAGCCGTCCTGGAGATTGCGGGCCACCTCCGCCAGCACCACCGGACGGCTCAGCCCCGCTCCGGAGGGCTCGAGGCGGCGCAGGCGCACATGCACCTGGCCATCGACGGTCTTGCGGCCGCTGCCCCGCAGGTTGCGGGCCACCTGCTCAAGGGAGGGGGCCACGGCGGCGGCTGGCAGGTCGGCCGGGGCCGCCGCCACCACCAGATCGGCACCGTTGTCGAACACCACCGGCACCGCCACAGCCCCCGGCACGGCCACCCGCGGGCTGTAGCTCACCGCAAAGGCCAGGCAGGAGAGCGAGAGCAGGGTGGTGAAGCTGGTGACCCCCACCAGGCGGAAGCGGATCCCCCAGCGGGCCACAAAGCCGATCCCGGTGAGCAGGAGCAGAGCGGCACTGGCAACCCCGAGCCAGCGGCCCGCCTCGAACAGGATCGGATCGGCGCTCATGGGGCTGGTCAAGCAGGAATTGACTTTTATATTGCGCCGGTCGCAGGCGTGGGCAGCCCGGACCCATGGCGGTCTTGCCGAATTCACGCTTCCCCGTGCTGCCCCGTCGTCCGAGTGTTCCGATCGTTTCGTCCCGCCGCCGCGACCTTCTCCTCCTCGGTGGCTTCGGCCTGGCGGGGGGCGCGCTCTGGTTCGGCGGAGACCATCTGGCGCGCCGGATCTATGAAGCCTGGCAGCCCCGCCTGGAGCGGCAGCTCAGCCAGGTGCTGGGCCATCCCCTGGAACTCGGCCCCTACCAGGGCATCGACCCGGGGGGCCTTCGGGTAGGGGCAAGCCGGCTCGGACCCGGCCCGAAGGACGCCTCGGAAGCCCGGGTGAAGGGGGCCCGGGTGGGGCTCAACCCCTGGGCCAGCCTGCAGCGCTGGAGCCCCGTGCTCGAGGTGGGCCTCCAGGGGGCCGAGGCCCAGCTGCGCCGCAACGCCGAGGGGCGCTACTGGGTACTCGGGTCGGTGCCGGCCGGCCAGAAGCCACCCCAACTGGAGGTGCGCCTGCGGCTGCAGGACCCCGCCGCGGTGCGGATGGCGCCGATGGGGCTCGACCTGCGCCTGCAGGGCGGAGTCACCCTCACCCTGGAGCAGCGGCGGCTGGCCCTCGATGCCGTGGTGCGACCCGCCAGCGGCCCCGGCGTGGCGCGGGTGGACGGCTGGGGCCGCTGGGATCAGAAGCGCTGGATGGCCCAGGTGGAGCTGCAGCGCCTGCCGCTGGCGCTGCTGCAGCGGTTCACGCCCCTGCCGGGGCGCGTGCGGGGCGACCTGCAGGGAAAACTGGCCCTCACCCTCACCGAGGGGCAACCCCGCTGCCGGGGGAACCTGAACCTCAGCCAGCTGGGCTGGCGCCGCACCGCCACGGCTCCCGAACTCAGCGCGGAGGACCTGGCGCTGCGCTGCGACGGCGAGGCCCTCGCGCTGGAGCGCAGCCCCTGGCGGTTCGGGACGTGGAGCGGCACCGTGGCAGGACGGGCCGACCGGCGGCAACAGCTGAGCCTCCGCCTCCAGGCCACACCTCCCCCGCCCCGCAGCGCCCGCGGCCAGCGCCGATCCCCGCGGCTGCCGGTGCTGCAGGGGGAAGGCACGGGACGCTGGGGCCGCTACGGAGTGGACTTCGCCAGCCTGCTTCTCCAGGGCGGACGCTCCGAGATCCGCGCCCGCGGACGGGTGGGGCCGGCCCACAACCTCTCCGGCCGCTGGCGGCTGGATCCCGCCGATCTCCCCCTGCCCGCCGACCCTCCCGCCTGGCTCAGCGGGCAGCCCCTGCTGGGCGACCTGCAGCTGCGGGGAACCCCCGGCGTGCCCGAGCTGGCCGTGCAGCTGCGGCCCCTCGCCAATCCGATCACCGGCCCACTCACCGCCTCCCTGCGCTGGAGCCAGGGCCTGCTGCGGCTCGAGCAGCTACAGGCGCCCTACCTGGAGGCCCACGGCAGCCTGCCGCTCGGTCCATCCGGCACCTCGCCACTGGTGGCCGGCCCCCTCGATCTGGACCTGGCGGTGCGCTCGTTCCCGCTGGGGCGGCTCAACCCCCTGGTGGGGGCGCCCCTGCACGGCACCCTCAGCGCCGAGGGCACGGTGCGCGGTCCCCTGGGGGATCTGCGGCCTGCCCTGGACCTCAGCCTCGAGACCCCGGGGGTGGGGCCCCTGGGCCTGGAGGAACGCTTGCAGGGGCAGCTTCTCGGCCAGGGAAGCGCCGGACCCGCCGCACTGGAGCTGCGCAGCCTCGCCGATGCCGGCGGCAGCCTCACCGCCCGGCTGAACCGCTCCTGGATGCCCGTGGCGGTGGAGCTGCAGCGGGGAGACGGGCGGCTGAGCCTCACCGGGCAGCCCAGCGCCTACCGCTGGCAGGCCACCGCCCTGCCGCTGCAGGGGCTGAGCCTGGCCGTGGGTCCCCGGCGCCGCGCCCAGCCCCTGCAGGGGCTGCTCAGCGGCGAAGGCAAACTCGGCTTCCAGCCCCTGGCCTTCGGCGGCTGGGTGAGCCTGGAGCAGCCCTCCTTCCTGGGGGTGCGGGCCCGGGGACTGGAGGCCAGCCTCCAGTACGCCGATCGCCGCTACCGGCTCACCAGCGATGTGGTGCCGCTCACGGGCGGCTCCGTGACGGGCACCCTCACCGGCCGCTGGCAGGGGCCCTACCGGGCCCAGCTGGAGGGCCGCGACCTCACCGCCACCCTGCTGCGGCAGCTGGCCCAGGCCATACCCCTCTGGCGGGGGGAGGAAAGCCCCCCCCAGGGGGAGGCGGCCGACCTGGGAACGCTGGTGATCGACCAGCTCGGCGGCAGCCTGCAGGACCAGCTGGCGGCGCTGCAGCAGGCCCGCCAGCGGCTGCTGCAGGCGCGGCAGCAGCCCGGCAACGAGGATCCCGCCGCCCGCCTGGCTCGCGCCCAGGCCCTGGTAGACGCCGACCTCACCCTGGCGGGGCCCGATCTGGCCCGCACCCGGGTGGACCTGGCGGCCCGGGGACACCTCTGGCTGGAGGAGGACGGCACCGACCAGGCCCTCAGCCTCGAGCCGTTCGTGGTGCAGCTGCAGGGGGCCGTGCGCAACGGCGAGGGCAGTTTCGACCTCAGCAGCCTGCCCCTGAGCCTGCTGGCCCTGCTCACCCCCGTGCCCGCCAGCATGCAGGGCTCCCTCTCGGCCAAGGGGCGCTACCGCCTCGGCACCGGCACGCCGGAACTGCAGGCCGAGCTGGCTCTGGTGCGGGGCCGGGTGGGCAGCGCCGATCTGCGGCTGGAGCGCGGCAGCCTGGATCTGCGCGGGGGGCACCTCGACGCCGATGTGGCCCTGCGGGCCGACGGGGCCGCCAGTGCCGTGGACTTCACCGGCCGCATCCCCCTGGATCCCCAGGACGAGAGCCTGGAGGTGCGCCTCGCCAGCCGCGGCGACGGCCTCCGCTTCCTCGCCACCCTGGCGGGCAGCTCCCTCGACTGGAAGAAGGGCAGCGCCGACCTGCAGCTGCTGGTGCGCGGCAGCCTCTCCGATCCGATCGCCAACGGCTTCCTGCGCCTGCGGGAGGGGGAACTCACCTTCATCGGCCAGCCGGTGCGGGCCCTCGAAGCCACGATCCTCTTCGACTTCGAGGAGCTGCTGCTGCAGGAATTCACCGCCCGGGTGGGGGAGAAGGGCCGGGTGGAAGGCGAGGGAAAGCTGGGCCTGGTGCGGCCGCTTTCGGAGAACCCGAGCCTCACCCTGCGGGTCGAGCAGGTGCCCTTCAAACTCGCCCGCATCAATGCCCGCAGCGATGGGACCCTGGCCTTCGGCGGCAGCCTGCGGGCCCCGAAGCTGGGCGGCAGCCTCGCCATCAGCCACGGCAGCATCAACGTGCAGCCCGGCAGCTTCGCCACCGGGGAGGCCAGCAACGACAGCCCGCCCCCCCGGGCCGCGGGCGCCAACCCCCAGGTGAACGACCTGCTGCAGCGCGAGTGGGCCTTCGATCGCCCGCTGGTGCTGCTGGGGCCGGATGTGGAGAGCAGCACGGCCGAGGCCCTGCGCCAGGCGGTGCCGAACTTCCCCTACCTCCGCTTCGACGACCTGACCCTGCGGCTGGGCCCGGACCTGCGGGTGATGGTGCCGAACGTGGCCAACTTCAGCACCGGCGGCGCCCTGCGGCTGCAGGGTCGTCTGGATCCCAGCCTCCAGGCCCAGGGGGTGGTGCGGCTGCTGAATGGCCGCCTCAACCTGTTCACCACCAGCTTCAACCTCGATCCCGACGCCCCCAACGTGGCGGTGTTCACCCCCTCGCTGGGGCTGCTCCCCTACCTCGACATCGCCCTGCGCACCCGGGTGTCGGAGAACCTCTCCAGCAACCTGGGCGGCACCACGGGTTCCGGGTTGGGCCTGGCGAAGCTGGAGGCCCAGGGGGGCTTCAACTCCCTCAACCAGCTCAAGCTGGTGCGGATCACCGTGAGCGTGAGCGGCCCGGCCGACCGGATCGCCGAGAACCTGCGGCTCACCAGCGATCCGCCCCTGCCGGAGGAGCGGCTGGTGGCCCTGATCGGCGGCAATTCCCTGGCGGGCCTGAGCGGCGGGAACGCCGGCGCGGCCCTCGCCACGGCGCTGGGGCAGTCGCTGCTGTCGCCGCTGCTGGGTTCCCTCAGCGATGCCTTCGGCCAGCGGGTGAGCTTCGCCCTCTATCCCACCTACGTCAGTCCCACCGTGACCCAGGCCCAGGAGCTGCGCTCCCGCCAGCTGCCCCCCCAGCTGGTGCTGGGCTCGGAGATCGGCCTGGATGTGACCGAACGCTTCAACGCCTCGGTGCTGGTGGCACCGAACCGCTCCGACATCCCCCCGCAGGTGACGCTGAACTACAAGGCGTCGGAGAACCTCAACCTGCAGGGCTCCTTCGACACCCAGGGGGCCTGGCAGACCCAGATGCAGATCTTCTTCCGCTTCTGATCCCGCCTCGGGGTGTTGGCGCCGCAGCGGCCACCCGCCAGCGCGGCAGGATCGGGCCCATCGGCCGCAATGGAGAAGGGCACCCCGATGGCGCAGCTGATCGGCATCGACCTCGGCGGCACCGCGATCAAGCTGGGCCGCTTCGAGGAGTCGGGCACCCTGCTGGCCGAGCGGGAGGTGCCCACGCCCCAGCCCTCCATGCCCGGGGCGGTGACCATGGCGATCGCCGAAGCGGTGCAGGAGCTCGATCCCAACCGGCTGGCGGACCGGGTGGGGATCGGCCATCCCGGCCCGAGCGATCGGCAGGCGCGGGTGGCCCGGATCGCCGTCAACCTGCCCGGCTGGATCGATGTGCCCCTGGCCGACTGGCTCGAGCCGATGCTGGAGCGGCGGGTGACCCTGGCCAACGACGCTAACTGCGCCGCCCTGGCCGAACTCCACGGGGGCGCCGCCCGCGGCTGCCGCGATGTGGTGCTGCTCACCCTCGGCACGGGCGTGGGGGGCGCCGTGGTGCTGGGGGGACGGCTGTTCCTGGGCCATCGCGGGGCCGCCGCCGAACCGGGCCTGATCTGCCTGGATCCAGACGGGCCGGAGTGCAACAGCGGCAACCGGGGCTCGTTGGAGCAGTTCTGCAGCATCGGCGGGCTGCGGCGCCTCAGTGCCCTCGACCCCCAGGAGCTCTGCCGCCGCGCCGACGACGGCGACCCTGTCGCCCTCGAGGTGTGGAACACCTACGGCCGCTGGCTGGGGGTGGGGATCAGCTCCCTGCTCTACCTGTTCACCCCCGAGCGGGTGCTGATCGGCGGCGGCCTCAGCGGGGCCTGCCACCACTTCCTGCCGGCGGTGTGGGAGGAGGTGAGCCAGCGGGTGCTGCGGGTGAGCCGCGAGGGGCTGGAGATCCTGCCCTGCCAGCTCGGCAATGGTGCCGGCCGGCTCGGGGCGGCCCTGCTGGCGCTGGAGCGCTTCGGAGCCTCCGGGCCGGATCGCCGCGGCGGCGAACCCCACGGATTGGGATGATGGCCCCATGAGCCTCACCCTCTCCTCCGCCCCCGCCGCCGCTGTCCCGGAGCCCTCGGCGGAACTGCTGCAGCGGGCCGCCGGCGTGCGCCGCGCCGCCATGGCCCTGGGCCAGCTGCCCAACCAGGAGCGGCGCCGGGCCGTGGAGGCCATGGCCGAGGCCCTCGCGGCCGATGCCGAGGCAATCCTCGCGGCCAACCGGGCCGACCTGGAGGCCGCCGCCGCCGATGGACTCTCGCCGGCCCTGGTGGCACGGCTGAAGCTGGATGCCGCCAAGCTGGCCGGCGCCATCGAAGGGGTGCGCCAGGTGGCGGCCCTCCCCGATCCGGTGGGGCAGCGGCAGCTGCACACCGAGCTGGATCAGGGGCTGGTGCTGGAGCGGGTGAGCGTGCCCCTGGGGGTGGTGGGGGTGATCTTCGAGGCCCGGCCCGATGCGGTGATGCAGATCGCCTCGCTGGCGATCCGCTCCGGCAACGGCGCCATCCTCAAGGGGGGGCGGGAGGCCCGCCAGAGCTGCCAGGCGATCGTGGCGGCCCTGCGCCGGGGCCTGGCCGGCAGCGCCGTGGCGCCCGAGGTGCTGGAGCTGCTCACCAGCCGCGAGGAGAGCCTGGCCCTGCTCAGGCTCGATGGACTGGTGGACCTGATCATCCCGCGGGGCTCCAACGAGCTGGTGCGCTTCATCCAGGACCACACCCGCATCCCGGTGCTGGGCCACGCCGATGGCATCTGTCACCTCTATGTGGATGAGGCCGCCGATCCGGCACTGGCCCTGCGGGTGGCCCTCGACAGCAAGACCCAGTACCCGGCCGCCTGCAACGCCATCGAGACGCTGCTGGTGCACCAGGCCATCGCCGGCCGTTTCCTGCCCGCCGCGATCGAGACCTTCGCCGCCGCCGGGGTGGAGCTGCGGGGCGATCCGGGGGCGTGCAGCTTCGGCATCGCCATCGCCGCCACCGGCGACGACTGGAGCACCGAGTACTCCGACCTGATCCTCAGCGTGAAAGTGGTGGGCAGCCTCGAGGAGGCCCTCGAGCACATCCGCCGCTACGGCTCCCGCCACACCGATGCGATCTGCACCGAGGATGCCGTCACCGCTGAGCGCTTCCTCCAGGGGGTGGACAGCGCCGGGGTGTACCTGAACTGCTCCACCCGCTTCGCCGATGGCTTCCGCTACGGCTTCGGCGCCGAGGTGGGGATCAGCACCCAGACCCTGCCGCCGCGTGGTCCGGTGGGGCTGGAGGGGCTCGTCACCTACCGCTACCGCCTGCGTGGCGAGGGCACATCGCCGCCGACTACGCCAGCGGTGCCAGGTGTTTCACGCACCGCTCCCTGCCGCTGTGACCCCCTCGTTCGAGCAGGTGCTGGTGCGGGGTC
>JBJTWS010000366.1:0-3595 GCA_046081905.1 Synechococcus sp.
CGGAGGGGGTGGGGATCGCCAGCTCCTGCAGGAGCACGTTGAAGCAGTCGATCACCAGCTGCCGGGCCTCGGGTTCCCCCTTGAACAGGCCGGCGGTGGCGGCGCGCATCTCCTGCAGCGCCACGTTGGTGGCGGCCAGGGAGCAGGCCTTCTCGAGGATGTCCCGCAGGCCGCGGGTGTTCACCGCCAGGATGCTGGGATCCCCCGCCACCACGGCGTAGCCCACGTAGCGCAGGAACCAGGCCAGGTCGCGGATCGATTTCTTCATCCGCTCGGTGCCGTAGCGGGCCACCGAGATCGGAGTGAAGCCCGTGGGCAGGATCACCCGCACATCGGCTTCGCCGCCGGCGCCCTCCAGCAGGCGGCTGATCAGGTTGCCGCGGCTGACGCCGGCGCCGGTGAAGGTCTGCACCGAGCGCTGGAAGGCCGCCTGGTCGGCGGCCAGGGGGGTCTCGCCCTCGCCGCCGCTGCTCAGGGGCGCATCCAGATAGGAGAGGGGGGTGCCGCCCGCGAAGATGCGGTTGGCCGCCTTGGCCACGATGGCCTCGGCGTTGGCGGAGATCCGGCGGGCCACGGCCACGCGGGTCTGGCCGCTCTGGAAGAAGGTGATGAGGCTGTCGAGTTCCCCGCCGTCGGGGAATCGATCCTGCTGCTCCGCCTGACGGACGCTGGAGAGCGGCAGGGTGTCGTAGAGCTGCGGTTTGACCCTGGTGCTGCCGCTGCTGGCGGTCACGGTCATGAACGAGAGCGAGCCGGGCTAGGGCAACTTACGGCTGGCCCCTTGGGCCTCCGGGAGGCCATGAACAAATGTTTGCAGCCCCGCGTGACGAAGCCGGCGGGCCGCTTCCGCCGGGGCGCTTCGCCGTGAAAAGCTCCTCCCAGCGCCCGCCCCCACCATGACCACCCCAGGCACGTCGCCAGCCACCGATGCGGCCACACCGGTGGTGAGCGCCTTCTACGACCGCTTCCCCTACCCGGGGGATCCCCTCCAGGACGGCCCGCCGCCGGGATACAACTGGCGCTGGTGCGTGGATGCGGCCTATGCCGCCGGCACCGGGGCCCTGCCGCCGCTGCTTCCGGAGGGGCGCCCCCTGCGCATCCTTGATGCGGGCTGCGGTACCGGGGTGAGCACCGATTACCTGGCCCATCTCAACCCCGGCGCCGAGATCCTGGCGGTGGACATCTCCGCCGGTGCCCTGGAAGTGGCGCGGGAGCGGCTGCGGCGCTCCGGTGCCGGCGAGCGGGCCCGGGTGCGGCTGGAGAACCGCAGCCTGCTGGATCTGGCGGGGGAGGGTCCGTTCGACTACATCAATTCGGTTGGGGTGCTGCATCACCTGCGCGAACCCCAGGCAGGCCTGGCGGCGCTGGCGGCCCTGCTGCGGCCCGGCGCCCTGCTGCACCTCTTTCTCTATGCCGATGCCGGCCGCTGGGAGATCCACCGCACCCAGAGGGCCCTCGACCTGCTGGCGGTGGGCACCGGCGCCGATGGCCTGCGGCTGGGGCGCCAGCTGCTGGCCGAGCTCCCCCCCCAGAACCGGCTGCGCACCCACCACGAGCAGCGCTGGGCCCTCGACACCGCCGCGGATGCCAACTTCGCAGACATGTACCTCCACCCCCAGGAGACCAGCTACAACCTCGATCGCCTGTTCGCCTTCGTGGCGGCGGCGGATCTGAGCTTCGCCGGCTTCTCCAATCCTGCGGTGTGGGATCCGGCCCGGCTGCTGCAGGGAGAGCTGCTGGAGCAGGCCCGCGCCCTGCCCCAGGAGCAGCGCTGGCGGCTGGTGGAGCAGCTCGATCCCGACATCAGCCATTTCGAGTTCTTCCTCAGCCGCGGCACGCCGGTGGCCTGCGATTGGCAGGACGACGGGACCCTGCTGCGGGCTTCGGGACGGCGCAACCCCTGCCTGTGGGGCTGGCCCGGCACGGCGCTGCTGGATTCGGACATGGCTCCCCTGGATCTGGCGGAGGATGGATTCACGCTTCTCCAGACCGTGGAGGCCGCCGGTGCGGAGGCGCCGCTGGGCGAGCTCCTGCCGGAGTGGGAGCGTCCCCGCCTGCTGGCCGTTGCCCGGGACCTGCTGGAGCAGTGGCTGCTGCTGCTGCGCCCCGGCGGCTGAAGGCCGCGTGATAGATTCCGCGCGCGATATCAGAGTTTCGGCGGGCTTGCAGGACTCACCGAATTCCCACCCTGAGACGGAGTCCGCCCCGGATTCCGCCCCGGGGGCGACGAATCCGGAGGTGTCCGCCGGCGATCCCGAGGTTCTGATCCCTTCGTCGCCAGACCTGGCGGCCGGTTCCCCGGCCTCCAATGGAATGGACGACTACGCGCGGCTTCGGCAGCGTCTGATCCTGGCCACCTTGATTCTCACGGTCGTGGCCGTGGGAATCACCGAGCTCCGATTCGGCCTGGCCACCGCCGGCAGCCTGCTGGTGGGGGCCCTCGCCGGTGTGCTCTACCTGCGGCTACTTGCCCGCAGCGTCGAGCGCCTCGGCAGCGGTTCGAAGTCCGTGGGCAAGTTTCAGCTCCTGGTGCCCGTGCTGCTCGTTCTTGCTGCAGCCCGCATGCCCCAGTTGCAGATGCTTCCGGCCCTGATCGGCTTCCTTCTCTACAAGCCGGCCATTCTTCTGCAGGCCGCCCTGGATCGCTGAACCCGCGCTCCAGCAGCCCAGAACCCCGACGGCTCCCCCGTCGCTCTCCCCCACGCCGCTTCTGCGGTACCGAAATCCTCCAGCCAGATGGTCGCCTTACCTCTTGCTCTCCCCTTCGCCGAACTGGAGGTGGGTCAACACCTCTATTGGCAGGTTGGTCACTACAAGATCCATGGACAGGTCTTCCTCAGCTCCTGGGTGGTGATCGGTGCTCTTCTGGCACTCGTGGTGGTCGGCACCCGCAAGCTGGAGCGTGATCCTCGTGGCGTTCAGAACCTCCTGGAGTTTCTCTGGGATTACATCCGCGATCTTGCCCGCGAACAGATCGGTGAAAAGGCTTACCGCGATTGGTTGCCCTTCATCGGCACCCTGTTCCTGTTCATTTTTGTGAGCAACTGGGGTGGAGCCTTGATTCCCTGGAAGCTGATTCACCTCCCCAGCGGCGAACTCGGGGCTCCAACGGCGGATATCAACACCACCATCGCCCTGGCCTTGTTGGTGTCTCTCGCTTATTTCTATGCGGGCTTGAGCAGGAAAGGTTTTCGATACTTCGAGTATTACGTGGAACCGACTCCGATCATGCTTCCGTTCAAGATCGTTGAAGATTTCACCAAGCCTCTCTCCCTTTCTTTCCGTCTTTTCGGAAACATTCTGGCTGATGAGCTTGTGGTGGCGGTGTTGGCCTTCCTGGTCCCCCTGATTGTGCCCCTGCCTGCGATGTTCCTGGGTCTGTTCACCAGCGCGATTCAGGCGCTTATCTTTGCCACTCTCGCCGCCTACTACATCGGCGAGGCCGTGCACGAAGAGCACCACTGAGCCTTCAGGCTCCGTTTCACGCTCTGCTAAATCTCCTGCGCGCAGGTCCGGATGCACCCGGGCCCGTCCCCTCCCAGGGATGTCCCTGGCGCCAGGTTCCATCCGCGCTCTCCCAGCGCCCCACACTCCC
>JBJTWS010000367.1:0-8213 GCA_046081905.1 Synechococcus sp.
TGGGCAGCGAACTGGAATACGCCGATGAGGTCACCCTGGCCCGGGCCCTGGAGGGTCGACGACCGATGGAGTGAGCCCGGGCCGGGCTCCAGCCGATCCCTCACCACACCCGCCTGCAGCCGGCCACACCCTCACCGCACCACCCACCCTCGCCGCACCACACCCCACCGCGAACGCCCCGCCACCACACCCGCACCCCGCCGCCGTGACCTCCACCAGCAGCCGCTACAGCCGCATTCCCCCCGCCGAGCGGCTGCCGGACTGGATCCGCGCCCCCCTCGGCAACGCCAGCGATCTGGCGGAGGTGCAGGCAGTGGTCCGGCAGCAGCGGCTGCACACCATCTGCGAGGAGGGACGCTGCCCCAACCGCGGCGAGTGCTACGCCGCCGGCACCGCCACCTTTCTGCTGGGAGGGCCGATCTGCACCCGCAGCTGCGCCTTCTGCCAGGTGGAGAAGGGCCGCAGCCCCGCCCCCTTCGATCCCGGGGAGGCGGAGCGGGTGGCCGATGCCGTGGCCAGCCTGGGGCTGCGCTACTTGGTGCTCACGGCCGTCGCCCGTGACGACCTCGACGACCACGGCGCCAGCCTGTTCACCCGCACGATGGCGGCGATCCGCCGGCGCGACCCATCCGTGGGGATCGAGGTGCTCACCCCCGATTTCTGGGGCGGCCAGCGGGATCCGGCCGCCGGGGCGGCGGCCCAGCGCCGCAGGCTGTCGGCGGTGCTGGAGGCCCGGCCCGCCTGCTACAACCACAACCTCGAAACGGTGGAGCGGCTGCAGGGGGAGGTGCGCCGCGGCGCCACCTACGGCCGCTCCCTCGACCTGCTGGCGGCGGCCCGGGAGCTTGCCCCCACCATCCCCACCAAGTCGGGGCTGATGCTCGGCCTGGGGGAAACCGCCGCGGAAGTGGAGGCCGCCCTGCGGGACCTGCGGGCGGTGGGCTGCCAGCGGCTCACCCTGGGGCAGTACCTCCGCCCCTCCCTCGACCACCTTCCCGTGGCCCGCTACTGGAGCCCCGAAGAGTTCGAGGAGCTCGGCGCCCTGGCCCGCGGCCTCGGCTTCGCCCAGGTGCGCAGCGGCCCGCTGGTGCGCAGCAGCTACCACGCAGCCAGCGCCTGAAGCCTCCTCGCCGCCGGGGTGCGGGGCCTGGCCAGCGGGGACCAGCCCTCGCACAATGACTCTGCCCCCGGCCCCCGGCCATGTCCACACAGCCCTCCCTGCGGCTGTGGCTGCAGTCCACCACCCTGCTGGCGGTGCTGGCGGGCTACTCCCTGCTGCTGGCCCTGAACCACAGCCTCACCTCGCTGCAGCGGCGCCAGAGCCACGACCAGCTGGTGGAGCACCTCAGCGCCCGGCTGCGGGAGCGGGCCGGCACCACCGGGGAGCTGCGGCAGCTGGTGGGGGGCATGGTGGCCCTGCCGGGGCTGGAGCTGCAGGTGCTGCCGAGCTCCTCCAGGGCCCTGCCGCCGGTGCTGCTCCATGGCGACCGCACGGTGGTGCTGATCAGCCGCACCCCGATCGGTCCGCTCTCGGGTGATCGCCCCCTGCTGGAGGTGCGGCAGGACGTGACCGATTCGGTGGAGAGGGAGCGCCTCTCCCAGCTGCTGCTGATCGCCGCCGCCGGCCTCTCTTCCCTGTTCACCGGCGCCCTGCTGCGCCCCGTGCTGCGGCGCGGCCTGGTGGAGCCCCTCGCCCGGCTCAGCCAGGAGGTGGCCGGGATCCCCACCCCACCGCAGCGGGGCGAACCGCTCGATGTGGGGGCCGAGCCGGCGGAACTGCAGCCGATCGCCCGTTCCTTCAACGCCCTGCAGGAACGCCTCAGCACCTCCTGGCTGCAGCAACGCTCCTTCATGGACGGCGTGGCCCATGAGCTGCGCACGCCGATCACGCTGATCTCCGGCCACGCCCAGAGCCTGCAGCGGCAGCTGCGGCAGACGCCCGTGCCGCTCCCGGCCGGGGAACACCTCACCTCCTCCCTGGCGGTGATCTGCACCGAGGCCCACCGCATGGGCCTGCTGGTGAGCGATCTGCTCGATCTGGCCCGGCGGGATGCCGGCCGGCTGCAGGTGCGCCAACAGCCCCTCTCGGTGGAGGACGTGCTGCTGGAGGCCTTCGAGCGGCTGCAGCAGCCTTCGTCCGGCCGGCTGCGCCTGCGGGAGCCCGAGGCGGACCCACTCCCCCGGGCCCAGGGCGACCCGGAGCGGCTGCAGCAGTGCCTCGCCGCCCTGATCGACAACGCCCTGCGCTACGCCATCGGCACGATCACGCTCTGGGCGGAGCACTGCCCCGCCCGCCGCACCCTGGTGCTGCACGTGCAGGACCGGGGGCCGGGCGTGGGCGAGGAGGAGCGGGAGGCGATCTTCGAGCGGTTCGTGCGCGGCTCCGCCTCGATCGACACGCGCGGCAGCGGCCTTGGCCTCTCGGTGGTGCGGCTGCTGATGGAGGCCATGGCCGGCACGGCCTCGGTGCAGCCGGCCGAGGGGGGCGGCGCCGACTTCCGCCTGGAGCTGCCGCAGACGGGCGCCGCCCGCGACGCCGCCGCAGGCGGAGCTCAGGGGCGGGGCGGCCCCTCCTTGAGCATGAAGCCCACGCCGCGCACGGTCTGAATCAGGGTGGGTTGCCCCACCGGCTCGAGCTTGCGGCGCAGGTAGCGCACGTACACATCGAGGAGGTTGTCGTCGCCCACCCAGTTCTTGCCCCAGAGGGTGTCGAGGATGTGGCGCCGCTCCTGCACCTGGTTGGGGTGGCGGATCAGGTGGTGCAGCAGGTCGAACTCCCGGGCGGTGAGCTGGATGAAGTCCTCGCCGCGCTTCACCTCGCGGCTGCCGGGATGGAGGGCCAGGTCGGCCAGCCGCAACCAGCCATCGTCGGGTTCGTCGAGGCCAGTGCGCCGCAGCCGGGCCCGGATGCGGGCCAGCAGTTCCTCGATCGAGAAGGGCTTGGTGAGGTAGTCGTCGGCGCCGGAATCGAGGGCCTCGACCCGCTCGCGCACGTCATCGCGGGCGGTGAGCATCAGCACCGGTGTGGTGATGCTGCTGCTGCGCATCCGCCGGCACACCTCCACGCCGCTGAAATCGGGCAGGGTCCAATCCAGCAGCACCAGGTCGCAGGGCTCGCTGCGGATCTGGCTGAGGGCCTGCTGGCCGGTGGCCGCCTCCACGCAGCAGTAGCCATCGGCCTCCAGCTCCGCCATCAGGAAGTGGCGCAGGTCCGGGTCGTCGTCGACGATCAGCAGGCGGGAGGGCATGGAACGACCGCGGCGGACGGCAGGTCCCCCGGAGCACAGGCGAAGCCTAGGGGCACCGGCAAGGGGGGGTTGAATGGGGCCAGTTTCCGGAACGCGCGCGGCGCGTCCCCCGCGGCCGTGATCCAGCGCTGGCAGCCCCGCAGCCTCTCCGGACGCCTGGCCCGCTGGGGCGTGGGCATCGTGCTGGCCTACGCCCTGATCGCCCTGCTCACCCCCATCGCCATCCACCTCGGCCTGCTGGCCGACCCCAACGCCGGTCTCGACAACCCGATCTACGCGGCTCCCTCGCCGGCCCACTGGTGCGGCACCGACCGGCTCGGCCGCGACGTGTGCGTGCGCACCCTGGCGGGCAGCGGCGTGGCCCTGCAGGTGGTGCTGATCGCCCTGGTGCTGGCCCTGCTGGTGGGGGTGCCCCTGGGAATGGTGAGCGGCTATCTGGGCGGCTGGGTGGATCGGCTGCTGGTGCTGCTGATGGACACGCTGTACACCCTGCCGGTGCTGCTGCTCTCGGTGGTGCTGGCCTTCCTGCTGGGCCGCGGCCTGCCCAATGCCGCCGCCGCCCTCTGCGTGGTGTACGTGCCCCAGTACTTCCGCGTGGTGCGCAACCAGACGGCCCAGGTGAAGGCGGAGCTGTTCGTGGAGGCCGCCCGCTCCCTCGGCGCCGGTCCCCTCTGGATCCTGCGCCACTACCTGCTGCGCAACGTGATCACCTCCGTGCCCGTGCTGCTCACCCTCAATGCCGCCGATGCGGTGCTGGTGCTGGGGGGACTTGGCTTCCTGGGGCTGGGGCTGCCGGAAACGATCCCGGAATGGGGCGCCGACCTGCAGCAGGCGCTCACGGCGGTGCCCACCGGCATCTGGTGGACGGCCCTCTATCCCGGCCTGGCCATGTTCGTGCTGGTGCTGGGGCTGTCCTTCCTGGGGGAGGGGCTGGAGAGCTGTTTGAGCGGCACCGACCTGGAGCGCAGCGCCCGCTGAGGGCGTCGCCAGCGGGCAGGGTCCTCGCCATAGTGGACATCGAGGATGGGGAGCCCGATGCCCTGGTGGCTGGACATGGTGCTGCTGCTCTCCGGCGCCCTGCTCTGGGGCGAGGGCAGCAACCACCCCGACGACGTGATCGGCCTGCTGGAGAAGATCCTGGCCGTGACCGCCGTGATGGTGGTCCTGCTGGGCGGCCGGCAGCTCCCCCTGGAGGTGGGCGCCCTGCTGCTGGCCGCCTGGCTGCCGAGCGCACGGCGCTTCGAGGAACGGCGGCGCAGCTGAACCCTGTCTCCTCCGCGCAGCCGCACGGTTCAGCAGCGCAGCCGAACCGTGCGGGGCAACTCCTCGAGGATCTCCCCCTCAGCGCTGAGGGCGGGACAGGGCCGCTGCTGCTGCCGGCACCAGGCCGCCACCTGGGGGTAGGCCCACTCGAACAGCAACCGGCGGCGCACCGCGGGATCCACCCCCTCCCCGGCCGTGGGCACCCGCCCGGCCGCCTGCCGCTGCCGCAGCGCCTCGAACAGCAGGGTGGCCGCCGCCACCGAGACATTCAGCGACTGCACCATCCCCTGCATCGGGATCACCACCGCCTGATCGATCTGGGCGGCGGCCTCCTCGCTCAGACCCCACTTCTCAGCGCCGAGCACGAAGGCGGTGGGCCCGGTGAAATCACAGCTGCGGTAGTCCACCGCCTCCACCCCCAGGTGGGTGCCATACACCCGGAAGCCGCGCTGCTGCAGCCCCTGGATTGCGCTCCCCACATCGGGCTGCACCTGCAGCGGCACCCACTTCTGGCTGCCCTGGGCGGTGCTGTTGAAGGTGGGCAGCCGCCCCTGCCGGCACACCGCATGGGCCTCGAGCACCCCCACCGCGTCGCAGGTGCGCAGGATCGCCGAGAGGTTGTGGGGTTTCTCCACCTGCTCCAGCAGCACGGTGAGATCCCCCATGCGGCGGTCGAGCACGGCCCGAAGGCGCTCGTAGCGACGGGGCAGCAGGGGCATGAAGGGCGGGGCGGACACGGCAGGCTGCCGGCATCCTCCCCCGCAGCACCGCGATGACGGAACCGGGCTTCGATGAGCGGGTCCGGGCGGCGGTGGGCCGGATCCCCCACGGCCAGGTGGCCACCTACGGCCAGATCGCCGAACTGATCGGCGCCTACGGCTGCGCCCGGCAGGTGGGCTGGGCCCTGCGGCGGCTGCCGCTGCCCTCGCCGGTGCCCTGGCACCGGGTGGTGAATGCCCAGGGGCGGATCAGCCTCAGCCCCAGCCGCGAGGGCTCCGACTGGATGCAGCGGCAGCTGCTGCTGGAGGAGGGCATCCCGGTGGATGGGGAGGGTCGGCTCCCCCTGCGGCGCTATCTGTGGAAAGCTCCGCTGCCGCCGCTTGACTGATCCCCGCACCGAAGCCCCCGCCAAACCCCCCACCGAAACCCACAGCGCAGCCCCCAGCGATCCCGGTGCCGGAGTGGGGCTGGCCCCCCGGCAGGTGGCCTGGAAGGTGCTGCAGGCCGTGGCGGCGGGGGCCTACGCGGATGTGGCCCTGGAGCGGGAACTGGCCCGTCATCCCCTGCAGGGGGCCGATCGGGGTCTGGCGACGGAGCTGGCCTACGGCTCCATCCGCCAGCGGCGGCTGCTCGATGCCTGGATCGACCGGCTCGGGAAGGTGCCGGCCCAGCGGCAACCTCCGAAACTGCGCTGGCTGCTGCACCTGGGGCTCTACCAGCTGCTGTTCTGCCGGCGGATCCCCGCCTCGGCGGCGGTGAGCACCACGGTGGAACTGGCCAAGCGGGGTCAGCTGGCGCGGCTGGCGCCGGTGGTGAACGGCCAGCTGCGGGCCCTGCTGCGCAGCCGCGGGGAGGAGCCGCAGGAACCTCTGGAGCCCTGGTGCGGCCTGGAGCTGCCGGGGGATCCGGCGGCCCGCTGGGGGCTGCGCCATTCCCTGCCCGACTGGCTCGGGGCCCTGGTGCTGCAGTGGCTGCCGCCGGAGGAGGCGGAGGCCTTCGGGGTGGCCTGCAACACCCCGCCCCAGCTCGACATCCGCCTGCAGCCCCACCGCTGCCGGCGGGCGGAGCTGCAGGAGCAACTCACGGCCGCCGGCCTGCGCTGCGAACCACTGGCACGGGGGAGCAACGCCGAAGACGGTGGGTTCAGCCTGCTGGGGGCTCCGGGGGACCTGCGGCGGCTGCCGGGCTACACCGAGGGCTGGTGGAGCGTGCAGGACCGGCATGCCCAGCGGGTGGTGCCACTGCTCGACCCGCAGCCATGGGAGCACATCCTCGATGCCTGCGCCGCTCCCGGGGGGAAGAGCACCCAGATCGCCGAGCGCCAGCACGACCGTGGCGAGATCTGGGCCGTGGACCGCTCCGAAGGACGGCTGCAGCGGCTGAGCCACAGCGCCGAGCGGCTGGGGCTGCACTCGATCCATCCTCTGGCGGTGGACGCCACGCAGTTGCTGGAGCGCCGCCCCGACTGGCGGGAACACTTCGATCGGATCCTCCTGGATGCCCCCTGCTCGGGCCTGGGCACCCTGGCCCGCCATCCCGATGCCCGCTGGCGCATCACCCCCGACGCGATCGAGGAGCTGGTGCTTCTGCAGCGCCAGTTGCTGGAGGCCCTGCTGCCCCTTCTGAAGCCGGGGGGACGGCTGGTCTACGCCACCTGCACGGTGCATCCCCACGAGAACGAGGATCAGATCCAGGAGCTGCTCCAGCGCCATCCCGAGCTCGAGCGGCTGGAGCAGTGGCAGTGCTGGCCGGCGGCCGAGGGAGGCGACGGCTTCTTCGCGGCGGCCCTGCGCAGGGGCGGTGGTGGCACGGGCGACAGCTGAAGCCACCGATCGCGTTTAGGGCTGGGGAGGAGCGCTGGGCGGCGGTGGGGGTGGCGGCGGTGGCGGCGGGGCCACTGGCGCCTGGCGCACCTCCTCGAGGATGCGATTCAGCGGGGCTTCGGTCCCACCCCCGCCGGCCGGGGGAGCTTCACCCTGGGGCGACCGATCCGGCGGTGCCTCGCTGGGGGTGGAGGCATCGGGCCGCTCCTCGATCGGATCCCGGGGGCGGGCCGGGGCGCTGCGGCCGCTCGAGCGGGAGTCCGGGGAGCGCTCGCCGCCCTCGCGCTGGGCCGGCAGGGGAGCGGTGTCGGCGGCGGAACCCGGCCGGCCGCGGCCGGCATCGGCCCCCTTGGGCGGCCGGGCCGGGGCGTAGCGACCGGTGAGCACCGGCTTGGGGGGGAACTCGCGCACCGGCAGCCCCTTCACCACGGGCGTCATGAAGGCGTTCCAGGCGTAGGTGGCCACCACGCTGGTGCTCTGGGTGTTGCGGCTGTCGTCGTAGCCGAGCCACACCCCGGTGGTGAGCTGGGGGATCGACCCGATGAACCAGAGATCGCGTCCCCCCTCGGAGGTGCCGGTCTTGCCGGCCACGGGCCGATCGGCCAGGGCCGCACCGCCCCCCGTGCCGCCCCGCACCACCTGCTGCAGCATCCACATCATCGCGTCGGCGATGTCGCTGTCCACGGCGCGGTGGCCGCGGTCGCCATCGTGGCGGCGGCTCCAGAGCAGCTCCCCATCGGGCCCGTAGATCTCCTCGAAGGGGGTGGGGCTCACGTACACGCCGCGGTTGTTGATGGCGGCATAGGCGGCGGTCATGTCCAGCACCGTCTGCTCGGTGGCGCCCACGGCGAGGGGGTAGAAGCGCCCCAGTTCGCGGGTGATGCCGAGGCTGCGGGTGGTGGCGATCACCTTGTCGAAGCCCAGCTGCCGCAGCAGCGCCACCGCCACGGTGTTGAGGGAGTTTTGCAGGGCCACCGCCATCGGCACCGAGCCCATGTAGCGGTTGCCGAAGTTCTTGGGGCAGTAGCCGGCGAAGCAGCGGGCGCTGTCGAGCACAATGGTCTCGGGCCGCATACCCTCCTGCAGGGCGGTGAGGTACACGAACAGCTTGAAGGTGGATCCCGGCGAGCGCACCGCCTGGGTGGCGCGGTTGAACTGG
>JBJTWS010000368.1:0-13207 GCA_046081905.1 Synechococcus sp.
GACAAGTCAATCGTCTCGATTCATCGTGACTGCAAGAGGCGCATCTGCACCTCCGGAATGACAGCCCGTCATGCCACCCTGTTCACCCTCTGATCAGGGCATTCGGGCCTCGGGTTTTACACCACGCAAAGGGACGCGGCCTCCTTCTGCCGGTAGACGGCGTGGATCGCCTCGAGATCCAGTTCAGCCGACAGATCCAGCAGGAAGAACACCAGATGGCTCTCCGGCAACCACTCCACCGGGGAGGGCGGCAGCAGCAGAGTCTGCTCGGGATTCCAGGGACGGAACGACTTGGGCTTGACCATGGCCCATTCTCTCACCCAGAGCCCTTGCTGTCACAGGGATCTGGGTGGATTCAGGGGCGGCGGAGAGAGGAGCGTGCGCCGATCTATGTGCGACAGGCTCCTAGGGCAGGCGGCCAACCCGCCGAAGCTCAACTTCTTGAACATGTCCGGCAAGCCCTTCAACATGGTGGGCCCTTCGGGCTACCAGTTCTGGGAAAGGCTCCATCAGGTGGTCCAGGAGGAGCCGACCAGCGAGGTCGATCCAACCACCCTCGGCATGTGGGCGGCGATCGGCATCCAGAAGGGCAAGCCCTTCGCACCAGACGCGCGGATGAAGAAGATCCTCACCGAGGCCGCGGCGGTGGGCGATGCCACGGCTCGCGCCATCGGCTACCGGATGCGCGACCGGGCGGGGTACATCTTCGACAACGCCAACTGGCGCTATGCCTTCTTCGGTGGCTACAGGTTCGAGTGGCAGCCGGGCGTCGCCAACCTCGACGCGGCGGCGTTCTTCTTCTTCCTCGCCACCGGGGTCACACCGGCGATGGACACGAAGATCGTTGTCGAGGGTTCGACCTATCCCTGGACCGCGCTGGATTCAAAGAACCAGCCGCTGGACGGCGGCAAGAACTACAAGCTGCGCCTGCCGCCCAACGTGCCGGCCAAGACCTTCTGGTCAGTCATCGTCTACAACACGCAGACCCGCTCGATGCAGCAGTCGAACCAGCAGTTCCCGAGCGTCAGCAGCCAAGACAAGACCGTGCAGAAGAACGCCGACGGCTCGTTCGACGTCTATTTCGGGCCCAAGGCACCCGCAGGCAAGGAGTCCAACTGGATCCAGACAGTTCCCGGGCAGACCTGGTTCACGATCCTGCGGCTCTACGGCCCGCTCGATCCTTGGTTCAACCAGACCTGGCGGCCCGGGGAGATCGAACTTCAGCCGTGACAACAACCGGGTTCAGAGAAGGGCTCCGACCCGCCTCTACCGATCCGGGACGTCAGCGCGCATTCCCAGAACACCAAGACGTCTCTTGATTGCCCTCAACTATCTGGGCACCCAAGGTCTGCTTCTGATTTACCTCAACAGGCGTACTGGCGCATGGAGCGCGAGTCGCACCGAATCGCTGGAAATCCATAGCCGGGACACCAGAAACAAGAGGCCCTATGACGACATCCTCGCTTTTTCAGTGGTCCTGGGAATAGCCCTACTCAGCCACGTGCAAGCACTCAGGGGCTTTTCCATTGCCGAGTGAAGACTCACCCCTCATGGTCCCACCAACCCCACCTCTCTGCAGGACCCGCTGATTGCCAGCAGGGGTTCGTTGTTTCGTCCTTTCCCTTCCTGAGCCATAGACCGGAATCGCCTTTGATGACCTGCCGGGGGACACGATGGAGGCCATCGCCGAACGCAGACTGCAGCTCGCCGCTATGGATCGAAAGGATCGCAGACTGACGAGGAGGCCGCAATCCGGCGTCGCAGGTAGGCGATCGCCAGCTCGGAGGTTTCCCGCACCAGCCGATCGCGGAACTCTGGCTCCTGGGTCGTGGAGATCCACAGCAGGTTGCCGATGGCCTTCAGCAACACATAGGCGATCAGGCGGCTTTCCTGCTCGCCCAGCAGCCGATCGTCCGCCGCGGCATGGACCAGGAGCGTGGCCGACAGGGCGGCGATCAGCCGGGCATCGGCCTCCTCCTCACTGGCGATCAGATCGCGAGTCGCGGCCTGCACATCCATGAAGATCGCGGGATAGCCGGGATGATCGCGGAAGCAACGATCCGTGAGCTCCACCAGGCCCGCGATATAAGCCTCCAGAGGCAACTCCTTCCCTTCCCGCTCATCGAAACCAACGAGCTCCGCGTGCAACCGATCGGCATAGCGGCGGTGGGCAAGGTTGCGCAGGATCGCTCCCTTGTCGGGAAAGGACTGATACAGCGAGCCGATCGGCACCCCAGCCCGGGCCGCGATCGCATTGGTGGTGGTCGCACCCACCCCGCCGTCCTGGAAGAGGGCCTACGCAGCCTCGAGGATCCGGCGCACCCGCTCCTGGCTGCGGGCCTGCCGGGGCTGGCGGCGCAGCGGGGAGGACTCGACTGGAGCGTCGGCCATGGACCCGGAGGGATTCCCACTGAACGCGATCGATCCTCGCATCCCTATTGACAGGCAGGAGGGCTGCTCATGGCTTCCAAGGCATGAGCAGGGCTCATGTTTGGGCAACCCCGTCGCCCCCCCGACCCTCCCTGCATCCCCCATCACCGCCACCGTGTTTCCCCGCTCCAGCGAAATCACCGCCAGCGAGATCGCCGCATCCGCCCCCCGACCTCCAGGAGGTGCCCCCTTCGCTGTTCCGGATCCTGGGCACGGTCGTGGCCATGGGCGGGGGCAACACCAGCCTCGAACTGGTGAACGGGCTCAGCGAAGCCCTGCTCGAGACCCCGTCCTTTGCCCTGGCGGCGGAGCACCTGCGCCGCGATCCCGCCTGCGCCGCCCTGATCGAGGAGCGCTGGATTCCCCCCGCCCACAACCTGGTCGAACTCGCCGCCCTGCCGGAAGGTTCCCTGGGCCAGGTGTATGCGACGGCCCTGGCGGAACTCGGCTACGACCCCAACCTGCATGCCGGCATGGAGCCCGAGAACGACGCGGTGTACGTGGAGCTGCGGCTGGGCCAGGCCCACGGTCTCTGGCACATGATCACTGGGTTCGACACCCCCCTGCTCGGCGAGATCGCTCTGCAGGCCTTCCATCTCGCCCAGTTCCCCTATCCCCTGGCCTCCACGCTCACAGCCCAGGCACTGCTTGCCACCACCCTCCTGCAGCCCGACCAGCTGCCCGCCCCGGTGGGAGCCATCCACAGCGGGCTGGCGATGGGGCGGGAGGCCCGCCCCCCCTTCGCCCAGCGCTGGGGGGAGGGCTGGGCGAAACCGCTGCTGCAGTGGCGCGGGAAACTCCAGCTGTGGCCCCGGATCTGCCCCCAGCACCAACCGCATCGAGGGGCTGGGTCCAGACTCCCCAAGCCTCCGCCGCGCCGCCCCGGCGACGCACAGCCCACCCATGTCTGTCCGACGGATCCCGGTACTGGGCGGCGGCGTCGTCGGGCTCTGGAGTGCGCCCGCCGCGGGAGGAGGAAGGCGATGGCCCCAGCTGATGGGATGACGAGACGCAACCAGGCAACGCACCGATCTGTGGCACTGACCGCCCTGCTGGGGATGCGGGGTCTCTACCTGCTCGGTTACGCCTGGGCCAGGGCATTCGCACTGCACGCCGTGGAAACCTAGGCAGATGCGGAAGGCAAAGGCGGAGACAGACGCGACTTCATCGCCAAACGGGATCGGCCGGCCGGAGAAGGGTGGGAGTACCACCTGTTTCTTCCTGCCATCAAGGCCGAAGAAAGCTTTCTACGTGCTGTCCATCAGCCGAAATCAGGCTTCGAGAGATGACACCCGGATGGATCAGCTGACCCACCAAGTGACAGGCCGGAGCGCTCCTCCCAAACCAGACCTGTCTCCCAGCCTTCTCAGTCAGCCAACAAGCGCGTTCAACTGCCCAGGAGAATGGCTCTCGCCACCCTGCAGCTCAATGCAGGCCATGGAGCTTGCCACCTGAAGAGGATTTCTCCATCCCTGGAGGTAGTCCGAAGCAAAGCACTCAACCCACCGCCAGGAGACTGATAAGCCTTGCACATACGAAACCCCATTGCTCCTATTACGATCAATTGCCGAGCGCTCCGCGCAGGCGCAAGCAGCTAGTAATGGGTCAGAGACCAATGGGAGGCAACCAACCATGTCTACCGCCGCCCTCGCCAGGGAGAAGCTTGGCACCACCTCGCCCACGGGAGAAGTCATCGATGAGATCATCGGCTCCAAGGCCAGCCGGAAACTGGCGGGAGACGACGGACCCGACCGGCTCATTGCCGGCCACAAAGGCCGCTATGCGCTCTTGGGGAACGGAGGCGCCGACCACTATGTGCTGGCGCCATCAGGCAAGGACTTTGAACAGATTTAATAGGGAAACACCTTCAAGTACGACAAGGCAGACAGCATTGCCTGGTCACAGGAGGAAGGCGACAAGCTGATCCTCAGCACACAGTCCTTCGCCGGACTAGAGCCGAAACGATTCACGTTTCTCGAGACTGGCGGATGGAAGGGAGTCGAGGCAGCGGCAAGCAAGGGCGGAAAGAACAAGATCATTTCCAAAGTGGAAGAAGGCGTGACCTGGCTCTTCTATGATTCCAACGGCAAGGAGGAGGGGCTCGGGAAGCGAGGAGGAATGTTTGCGACACTTGGAAATCCAGACATTGCCTGGATAAGCCGCGATGACATTCTCTTTATCTATCTCGGCGTATCGCCAAGCCCCGGAATTCCCCCCTTGCCGAAGGCAGGGGCTCTTGGTCGTACTTGGATGGCATAGGTCGTCGCTGCCAGCCCCCTCACATCCTTCCCCCGAAGCAACGGCATGAGCCACCTGCCTGTTCGGCTCCAACCGGGCGTTGACCTTCGACGCTCGCTGGAGCAGAAAGGATATGCATTGCCGACCCGCTCCGGCTTCGTTGTGGCTGGGATCGGCAGCCTTGCCTGCGTCAGCATCCGCTTGGCAGGGGAGGATCAGGAAACCAGGAGGAGTGGATCGTTTGAGCTGGTGTCCCTTTCGGGAACGCTGTCGGCCCGTGGGGCGCATCTGCACATGACCATCGCCAATGAGACCGGACAGGTCATCGGTGGCCACCTCGGCTACGGCACTGTGGTTCGAACCACGGCCGAGGTGCTGCTGGTCTCGCTGCCCGACTGGCACTTAACCCGGGCCCATGATCCTGCCACGGGCTATCAGGAGCTGCTGATCAGGCCAGGACATCGCGATCAGGCTGCCCGGCAGAAGTGTCAGACTTCTGATCCCGCCGGCGGAAATCATCCATGAGATTTGCGCTGGAAGACAGCGAAATGGATGCACAGTTGCAGCGCAGTGCCACAGCCGTTTCTTCCGGATCGGCGGATCTGGGAGAAGTGCTGGCCACCGCGCGTCGTGTCATCCCGGGCGACCATGACAGTTGGCATGCCGAGTGGTCCGCGTTGGCGGGACACACGATGCAGCGCGCCGACAGCAGCGCTCGCCGCGGCCATGGAGTGAGCGCCGCCAAGGCCTACCTCCGCGCTACGGAATATTGGCGGCAGGCGATTTTCTTCCATCGCCACGACCTCGAGGACCCACGCCTGCTCGGGGGCTGGAGAGCCCATCGGGCCGCCTTCCGCAGGGCGCTTCCCCTTTTGCCCTGGGGCACCACGGTCGACGAGATCCCCTTCGGGGGTGGTCGGATGACCGTATACCTGCTGCGGCCTCAGCGTGATGCCACCAGCAGGCCCACCATTCTGGCTCCCTGCGGCTACGACTCCACCGCCGAATCGGGATACGCCGCAACGGCCTTCATGGCCCTCGCACGTGAATACAACGTTCTTCTCTGGGATGGCCCCGGACAGGGGGGCATGCTTTACGAGCATCGCGTCCCCATGCGTCCAGACTTCGAAACGGTCCTCTCCCCGGTGATCGACTGGCTGCTGAGCCAGAGCGGGGTCAATCCGTCAGGCCTGGTGCTGATCGGTCGCAGCTTCGCCGGCTACCTCGCCACACGTGCGGCAGCCACAGAGTCGCGCCTTGCCGCCCTCGTATGCGATCCAGGACAGGTGGAGTTTGTTTCGCGCATCGGCAGGTCGCTGCTTACGGAGGAGCAATGGCAGCTGATTCTTGCCGGCGATCCCGATGCTGACCAGGCCCTGCAGCAACAGCTGAACGATCCACTGCAGCGCCACTTCTATGATCCACGCATGGCGACGTTCGGAACCAGAACCCTTGGGGAGTTTCTCCGGATGCAGGTGCACTACAGCGTGGAAAATCTAGCCAGGCTCATTCGCTGCCCCACCCTTCTGACCGAAGGCGAGGGCGACTTCGCCTCCCAGAGTCGCAGACTGTTTGAACTCCTGACCTGTGAGAAGCACTTCCACAGGTTCGAGGATGCGGAGGGAGCCGGCGGCCATTGTTGCGGTCTGGGCGCAACACTCTGGGAAGAAGTGACGTTCGACTGGCTCGCTGAAGTGCTGACTCGCAAGAAGGATTGACCAGGAAGCAGATCCAGCGAGCAGACACGCATGGCAATCTAGAATCAAGTGGCTTCACACGGGATCACAGAGCACGACACGTAGATCTGCGATGGGTGCTGCAGCCGTGGAGGGGCGACACCCGCGCCGCGCCACTGGAACGGTTGATCATCGCGCAGTGGCTACACTCCTGGCATCACGCACCTTTACAGCCAAAGACTCACCACCCTGCGATGGCATTTCTTCTCCCACTCTTCTTCTTCTATGGGCTCCTGCTCTTCTCCCTCGCTGCCGGCCTTCTCGCCTGTGCAGGGGCGTTTCTGAGTCGCAGGCGCCCGCGCTGGATTCTGGCGGCGGGCCTGGCCTCGCTCCTGGGTGGAAGCTGGATGGCCATTCAATTCCGTGAAGTCGTGCTGGGATCTGGACAAGGACTGCATTGGTTCACAGCCCTGGCCCCGATCCCCCTGGGAGTCCTCAGCCTGGCTCGCTGGTTCAAGTCTCAAGCCTGACTCGGATGATACATAGCCGGCCTCAGGCCGCACTCCCCGCCAACAGAGATTCCCTCCATAGAGGCCCGGCATGTTCACTCTGGATCAGATCGTTCCGTGGGGCCGCTCGTACCACGAGTATGCAGCCATGTTCTCGTTGAGCGAAAACGACATACTGAGGCGCATCCTTGGCGTGGGGGATGGGCCTGCCAGCTTCAACGCCGAAGCCACAAGAAGAGGCACAAGCGTTGTATCCTGCGACCCCATCTATGCATTCAGCAGGGCGGATCTCGAATCCCGCATTGCCACCACCTATGCGCAGGTGATCGATCAGGCCAGACAGAACCAGGATGAGTTCATCTGGAACTCCATCCCATCGGTTGAAGATCTCGGGAACATTCGCATGGCCGCCATGCAGGAGTTCCTGAAGGATTATCCAACCGGCGTGGCAGAGGGCCGCTACCTGAAGGCGCAGTTGCCCTCGCTTCCGTTCCCTGCACATGCCTTCGACCTAGCGCTCTGCTCGCATCTGCTGTTCCTGTACAGCCAGCAGCTGAACGGGGAATTCCACCGGGCGTCGCTGCTGGAACTCTGCCGTGTCGCCCGGGAAGTTCGGGTGTTTCCCCTGCTCACCTTCGGCGGCGTGCGCTCTCCCCATCTGGAGGAATGCCTCGCGGTGGTGCAGGCCGCCGGGCACCGGGTTTCGATGAAGCGTGTGGGCTACGAATTCCAGCGTGGAGCCTGTGAGATGCTGCGAATCCAGGCCAAGCGCGGCTGAGGCAACGGCGGATCAGAACCGGATCCGGGTCTGCACCAGTCCGCCGACCACGTGGTTCGTCTCGCCGGCGGTGGTGAACTGACCGTCGGGGCGGCTGAGGTAGAAGATCGCCGGGGTGATGCTGATGGTGTCGCTCACCTGGACTTGGATCCACCACTCCCACACGACGTTGCCATCGCGGGGGATGGATCCATCCCGCAGGCTGGTGGCGAACACCGGTTGCCCCACGGCCATGCCGAGGGCATTGCCCTTGGCGAACGCGTCGGTCCACTCCAGGCCCACCGACCACGACTGGCTGGCCGCGATGTTGTTGGCCGCATCCAAGCCCTCCGGGGGATCGGCCTGGGTGAGGACGTTGTATCCCCAGCCGGCACTGATCGAGGGGATCCAGCCCGCATCCTCGGGCTGCCAGGCGGCGCTCACGGCGACGTTGCTGGAGTAGGCGGAACCCTCCGAGCCGCTGGCGGGGCAGGGCTGAACCTGATTGGCGAACTGGGTGCCGCGGCGGAAATTCTGGCCACACTGGCCATGGCGCCAGGCGAAGGCGATGGCCCACTGGGGAGCGGCCACACCGATCTGCGCGGTGAAGCTACCCCTGCTGCCGTCGGTGAACAGGCCACCGTCGCTGGGGTTGCCGCGTTGGCCCGTGGGGGCGATGGCGCTGGCGGAAGCGGCGAGGTAGGGGGTGCCCCTCTCCACGTTCTGCTTCCACAGCAGGCCCAGGGCAGCGCCGGTGGCCGCGTTGTAGGTGCCGGGGGCTCCGTGCAGGGCGAAGACATCGAGGATGTTGGTGCCGCGGCCGCCATAGAACGAAGGACGAATCGCCAGAAATTCCGTGTTCCGGGCCCGGCCACCCCCCAGGGCGGTGACCGTGCTGCCGATCGGGAATCGATAGAACAGACGGTCGATCTCCACCACGTCGGCCCCCGCGGCCGGACTGAAGACCCGCAACGCCATCAGGTTGAAAGGCCTGCCGGAAAAGGGACTGGTGTTGAAGTTGCCGCTGCGCAGGCGGGTGTACAGCAGGTCCTTGCCGGTGAAGCTGGTGGAGACGTTGAGGCGAACGTCGTAGTTGAACACGGTGGCGCCGAAGTTCCTGGCGTTCTCCTCGGGCATGCGGGCTCCCGCGCTCTCGCTGCCGCCGAAGCTGTTGGCACCGAGCACGAACACAGCGTCACCGGTCAACACGGTGGTGGTGGCGAACTGGGTGGCATCCAGTGCACCCACCCGGGCTTCGAGGTCTTCCACCCGGCTCCGGATCACGGCGCGTTCCGGCTCGATCGCCTCCAGGAGGGGCCTGAGCTCCCCGCTCACCACACGGCTCCGATCAAGGCAGAGCTGGTGCAGGGCCGCCGCTTCCTGGCGGGTCATGGCCCGGCTGGCCGGGTGGGAGCCGCTCGGGCCGCCGGGGTCGCAGCCATGGCGCTAGATCAAGGATCCCCGGGCCGCCAGGGGGCACAGCAGGCCCAGAACCGCCGCCCAGACGCACGGTGGCCACCGGGTCGCCACCGCGTTCCTCTCCGGGCAGACGGGGCTGAATCTATTCAATTCCCGATCCAAAGGCGGGCGCCACAGCCTGGGCCCCTAGGTTCGCCCGGAGCTTTGCGGCCCGGCGACAGCCCATGCAGCAGATGGAGATCGGCGCCTTCGCCAGCTTCAACATCGCGATCATGGTGCTGGCGGCGGGCAAGCTCCTGCACCGGCGCTTCCGCCCCCTGCGCACCTTCAACATTCCCGAACCGGTGGCCAGCGGCCTGCTGGTGAGCCTGGCGGTGGGCCTGCTGCATGCCGTGAGCGGGCTGGAGCTGAGCTTCAACCTGGCCGCGCGCGACTTCCTGCTGCTCTACTTCTTCGCCGGCATCGGTCTCAACGCCGACGTGCGCACCCTGCGCAGCGGCGGCTGGCCGCTCCTCTTCCTGCTGGCCGCCACGTTGGTGTACTTCGTGCTCCAGAACCTCACGGGGGTGGCCATGGCCAGCCTGCTGGGGCTCGATCCTCTGGTGGGGCTGCTCACCGGATCGGTGTCGCTGGTGGGGGGCCACGGCACGGCCATCGCCTGGGGACCCCGCTTCGCCGAGCTGCACGGCGTGGCCAGTGCCGTGGAGATCGGCACGGCCAGTGCCACCTTCGGCCTGATCCTCTCGGCGCTGATGGGGGGCCCGATCGCGAAGATCCTCCTGCGGCGCCTGCCTGCGGGCGAGGCCGCGGCCGAAGCGGCAGACCCGGGCACCCCGCCGCGGGATCCGATGGCCGAGACGGCGCAGCCCGGCCCGCCGATCACCAGCTTCCAGCTGCTCGCCACCCTGTTCTGGCTGAACGTGTGCCTGGGCCTGGGTGAGCTGATCCACGACGGCCTGGAGAGCCTGGGGCGAAGCCTGCCCCTTTTCGTCTGCGCGCTGTTCGCCGGCATCCTGCTCACCAACACCCTGCCGCGGCTGGTGCGCCTCCCCTGGCCGGCCCACACCAGTTCGCTGGCGGTGGTGTCGGATGTGGCGCTGGGGGTGTTTCTGGCGATGTCGCTGATGAGCCTGCAGCTCTGGACGCTGCAGGGCCTTGGCGTGGCGCTGCTGTTGATCCTGGCCGTGCAGTTTCTGGTGGCCTTCGCCTATGCCCTGCTGGTGGTGTTCAAGGTGATGGGCGGCAACTACCAGGCTGCCGTGCTCTGCGCCGGCTTCGGCGGCTTCTCGCTGGGGGCCACGCCCACCGCCATGGCCAACATGGCCGCCGTGACCCAGACCTACGGCCCCGCCCCGAAGGCCTTCCTGATCCTGCCGCTGGTGTCGGGCTTTTTCGTGGACATCAGCAACTCGCTGATCATCCAGCGCTTCCTGCAGTGGCTGAGCTGAAGAGCTCTGCCCTCACATCCGCTCCAGGGTGGAAATCCCCAACAGCCCCAGCCCCAGCTTGATGGTGTCCGCGCTGAGGCGGCAGAGCGCCAGGCGCGAGGAGCGGGCCGGCTCCTCGGCCTTGAGCACCGGCACCTGGTCGTAGAAGCGGTTGAACACCTGGCTGAGCTCGAACAGGTAGGTGCAGAGGCGATTCGGCAGCAGCTCCTCCTCCACTTCGGCCACCACGGCATCGAACTTCAGCAGCTCCCGCACCAGCGCCCACTCCTGCGGCTCGCTGAAGCGCAGGCTGCCCTGCTCCCCGCTGCCTTCGAGATCCCCACCCTTGCGGGCGATGCCGGCGATCCGCACCACGGCATACAGCAGATAGGGCGCCGTGTTGCCCTGCAGCGCCAGCATCCGATCGAAGCTGAACTGGTAGTTGGTGATCCGGTTCTGGCTGAGGTCGGCGTACTTCACCGCCGCCAGGCCCACCGTGGTGGCCACGTGGCTGATGAAGGCCTCGTCTTCGCTGCGCTCCTCTTCCTGCAGGCGGCGGCGCAGATCCGCCTCGGCCCGCTCCACCGCTTCATCGAGCAGATCCCGCAGCCGCACGGTGTCGCCGGCACGGGTCTTGAGCTTCTTGCCGTCTTCCCCCTGCACCAGCCCGAAGGGCACGTGCTCCAGCCGGGCCCCCTCGGGAATCCAGCCGGCCCGCCGGGCCACCTGGAATACCCCGGCGAAATGGGCAGCCTGGCCGGCATCGGTCACATAGATCACGCGACGGGCGCCATCCCCCTCCGGTGCCGCCGCCAGGCGGTAGCGGATTGCCGCCAGGTCGGTGGTGGCGTAGTTGAAACCGCCATCGCTCTTCTGCACGATCACCGGCAGCGGCTGGCCGTCCTTGCCGCTCACCCCTTCGAGAAAAACGCAGCGGGCGCCGGCATCGGTGACCAGCAGCCCGGCGGCCTCCAGATCGGCCACCACCGCCTCGAGGTAGGGGTTGTAGAAGGATTCGCCGCGCTCGCTCAGGTTGATGGCGAGCCGGTCGTAGATCTTCTGGAATTCGCGGCGGCTCTGGTCGCACAGCAGCGCCCAGGCCTTCTGCGACACCGGATCGCCGCCCTGCAGCTTCACCACCTCCTCGCGGGAGGTGCTCTGGAAGGATTCGTCTTCGTCGAAGCGCTTCTTGGCCTCGCGGTAGAAGGCCACCAGATCGCCCAGGTCCACCGCGTCGGCGGTGGTGAGCGCCTCGGGGGCCACCTGCTTGAGGTGGGTGATCAGCATCCCGAACTGGGTGCCCCAGTCGCCCACGTGGTTGAGGCGCAGCACCGAGTGGCCGCGGAACTCCAGCACCCGGGCCAGCGAGTCGCCGATGATCGTGGAGCGCAGGTGCCCCACGTGCATCTCCTTGGCGATATTGGGGCTGGAGAAATCCACCACCACCGGCGCCGGATCGCCCGCCTTCGGCACCCCCAGGCGGGGATCCCCCAGCCGCTCGGCCACCTCCGCCGTGAGCCGCTCGGGCTTCAGGGTGAGGTTGCTGAAGCCGGGGCCCGCGATCTGGGGCTCGTCGCAGAGCTCGGCAAAGGCGGGATCGGCCTGCAGCTGCTCCACGATCGCGGTGGCGATCGCCCGCGGCGGCTGCTTCAGCGGCTTGGCCAGGGGCAGGGCGCCATTGGCCTGGAAATCACCGAACTCAGGTTTGCTGGCCGGCGCCAGCTGGGGATCGAGCTGCCCTCCATTCCCCCGCGCCACGGCGGCCGCCTCGGGGAAGGCCCGCTCCATCGCCAACCGCAGCTGGGCTTCGAGGGTCTGGGCGATGCGGAGCATGGGGCGGGCTGCCGCTTCGGAAGGCGGCCGTTACGTTCTGCTGATCATCCCCCGTCGGGCTCCGGCCACGGCCCTGGCTCAGGCGGCCGTGAGCCCCAGGCCCAGCAGCAGCCCCAGCAGCACCAGCGCCACCACCGCCAGCGGCGCCAGAACGTAGAAGCGGCGATCAAACCGCAGGAAGGCCAGAAACTGCTCTTCCAGGGCGGGATCCTGCAGCTCCTGCAGCCGAGGGGCGAATTCCTGCAGGGGCCGCACCCGCCTGTACCCCTTCGAGTAGGCCACACCGGCCACATCCGGCCGGGCCCGCAGGGCCGCGTAGACCTCCGGATGGCGCTCCCGGAGGGCAGCCATCAACCGCTCGTAGCGCCGCAGATAGAGCCCATTCAGGCCGGCCACGATCCCCGCCACGCCGAGCAGGTAGCGCAGCACGCCGCGCGGCAGGGTCGTGCTGCCGAGCGAAACGAGCTGAGCGAGCCAGGCCATCGTCACCGGGAAACCCCAGGCGCCACGATGCCGCAGGGGAGCAGCACCCGACACCCCCCAGCGGAGCGGCATGGCACTCGCCAACGTGGTGTTCTACGGGCGCCTGGGCGATCAGGCCCTGGCGATGTTCAACCTGGAGGGGGAGCTGGAGCGCTGGCGCGGCGCCCGGGTGCTCGACTGCCCTGGCGGCCCCGGTTCCCTCTCGGCGCGACTGCGGGGCCGGGTGAAGGAGGTGGTGGCGGTGGATCCCCTCTATGCCCTGCCGGAGGGGGAACTGGAAGCACGGGCCCTGGCGGATCTCGATCTCGCCATGGAGGGCCTGCGGCGCAGCCCCGCCCTGCGGCCCGATTTCGATCTGGAGGCCTGCCGCCTGGAGCACCTCCAGGCCCTGCAGGCCTTCCTGGAGGATCGCCGCCGCCACCCGCAGCAGTACCG
>JBJTWS010000369.1:0-2660 GCA_046081905.1 Synechococcus sp.
CATTCCATAGAGCTTCAGGTCGTAGCTGTCGGTGGCTACTGCATCGCTCCAGCCCAGCTCTTGATTGACCCGGCTTTCATTGCCAGCGATGGCGTACACATCCACCACAAACTGTTGGCGTAGATCCAACAGGAAGGCCTGGAGGATCTGCACAGCAATGAAGGAGGCCACTGAACGGTTCGTGGCATTGCTGAGGGCCTCATCCGCGCGCCGGTCGCTGTTGAGGAAATCACCCAGGCAGGCGATCACCACCTTGGAGGCGCTGTAGCTGCGGCCCAGCTGCTTGACGCGGGCGGCCAGCTTGGCCAGCCGGGCAGCGGCAATGGTGAAGTCGTAGCGATTGGAGGGTAGATCTACCCGCTCGTTGAAGTGCAGATCACTCAGCTGCACGATCAGCACCGCCTCGCCGCCCTCGGCGATGGCGGAGAGCTGCACCCCACGGGAGAAGCTGCGTTCCTCCAGCAGGGCGGAGAGCTCGCGGGTGTAGGCGCCCACGGCGTTCTCGATGCGGGCGTGCTCGCGGAAGGCCTTGCGTTCGATCCGGTTGGTGTCCGCCAGGGCCTGGCGGCTCTTGGCCAGGCGCACGTTGAACTGCAGCAGTTCCCGATCCGGCTCCACCAGTTCGAGGTGATGGCGCGGGCGGGATTTGCGTTGGGGAAGACCCATGGCTGATCGCAGGGGAGGGAGGCTACCGGGGGTGACCCTGTAGTGCTCCGCCACTCACTGGTAGTGGGTCCAGAGCCGCAGCACCTTCACCACACGTTCCTGGTCAAGGACCTGATAGACGAGAAATCAGCTCACCAATCCAGCTGCTCGCTGCACTCGTTCAGGTCGCTCTCCAGCCCCTCGCGAATCGAATCGCGCATTCCGGGGACCTGCAGAAGGTGCAGGGTTTCCTGAATCGAATTCCAATCCGACTCGGCGACCAGGATGGCGTTTCCGTGCTCGCCGGTGATCTGCACGGGCCTGAGGCTTCCCTCCACTTCTTTGATCAGGGCAGGGAGGCGCTGGCTGGCCTCATCGGCCGAAACGATGGAGGGCTGCCTTCCCATGGTCAGAGTCGCGCCAGCCAGTGGTACTCCGGAAATCTATCGCCGTTGAGCTGCGGAGTTCACCTCTGCAGGGAGCGTCATTCCTCCTGGAGGGGCACCGGCCGCTGGCCGCAGGCGCGGCGGCACTCCAGCCAGAGCGGCAGCTCCACCCCCAGGTGGCGGGCGATCTCCAGATCGCTCCAGCCCAGGGCCAGGGGGCGGCGGGCCTGGATCCAGAGCTCCCGGAGGCGGTGGCTGATGCGCAGCAGGAAGCCCGTGTCACGCAGGTGGTGCAGCAGTTCACCCCGCACCTTGGCCACCAGATAGCTGGAGGGGCGGTGCCCCAGGCTGGGGTCGTAGCCGATCGCCCCCTTGCAGAGCCCCTCGTAGGCCGGGCCGAGCAGCTCATCAAAGCCGATCCTCCAGCGGCGGCCAAAGCGCCGGGCCTGCTGATGGGCCAGGCCCAGGTGCTCGCAGGCGAATGCCCGCTGGGCGTGGGTCATGCGTGGCCGCGCTGCCGCTCTCATCCACTCGTTTCAGGGGCGGGAGGCTACCCGCGCCTGCGGGGATGCTCAGCAGCGCCTGCAGGGGTGTGGGCTGCAGCAGTTGCAGCAGCAGCGCCACCAGGGCTCCGCTGAGCAGTCCGTGGCGGCCGCAGTGTCGCAGGCCCGGGCGCAAGCGTGGTTCCGGCAAAGGCAACGGGAGCGGAGCAAGCACCAGGGGGAGCGGCATGGCAGCGAGGCGGGGGCTGCTGAGGGTTCCGGCCCTACCGGCCAGCCGCAGGAGGGCCTCCGATGTGGAAGGAGATCGGTAGTTCACGCGCCCTGTTGGCCGCTCTACGGCGGCGGGAGTTCAGGTGTTGCAGGCGTTCTCGCCGGTGGAGTCAGGGCGAGTGCCACAGGTGTGGCCGCCGGCCGCCACAACCGTGGGCGGTGCCCAGCAGGCCATGGCGGCGACAACCGATGCAGAGCTTGCTCTTCTCCATGACCACCCACGTGCTCCTCACCCACCACCACCGCCAGGCGCTCACCAACGCCTGCGAGCGGGGCTTCTGGATGCCCCTGCCGATCAGCGCCGCCCAGGGCGAATCCGTGGGTTACCTCACGGCCCTCTCTCCCGGTTCCACATCGATCCGGGTCCTGGCGGAGGTCACGAGCCTGGAGCCCTGGCGCGCCTCCGATGGGCGCGAGCACGGGCTGTTCTTCCTCGGGCGGATGATTCCGCTCCTGCGCCCGGTGCCCCTGGGGGATCCCGCCCTGCTGGAGGGCTGGCTGCCCTGCCGGCGCGATGCACTGCAGCTGCTTCCCCTTGAGGATCTGCTGCGGGCGCAACAACTCACCGATCTGCTGCTGCCCACCGCCGCCTGCTGCCCGCTGCGTCTCCTGCCGGGCCGGGGGCGTCATCCGGGGCGGGCACCGCGGCGGCGAGATCGGGCTGCCTGATCAGGCCACGGGCCAGGCCCCAAGCCACCAGCGCCCGCTGGTTGCGCACGCCCACCCTGCGGTAGAGCTGGCTCAGGCGGCGCCGCACGGTGTCGCTGCGCAGCTGCTGCAGGGCGGCGATCTGGCGGCTGGTGTGGCCCCGCGCCACCGCCAGGATCAGCTCCTGCTCCCGGGGGCTCAGCTCCAC
>JBJTWS010000370.1:0-3698 GCA_046081905.1 Synechococcus sp.
CTCACCATGGAGCCGGGCGTGGGAATCCACGAGGGATTGGACTGGTGTGAGAACCCCAAGCTCTCACGGCTCCCTGCCCACCCAATGAACTGAGACCCACTGCAGCACAAAGGATCTCGGACTTGTGTCCGTCAGTCAGGCAGCAAGCAGAAGAGCCAGTCGAAGGGCGACGACAAGGGCGGAGACCGGTCCGGGAAGCGTTGAGGCGCATGACGGGGAGCAGGGTGGTCGCCAGACCTCCCTGCTTCTGGTATTCCCAGCGGGCTTCATCGGCTTCACCCACCCGCCAGAAACCGTGCTGCCCGCACTCGCGCCGGGCGACGTGATGCATGGCCTGAGCGTAGGAACGGGCCATCCAGAACGATCCCTGATGGAGCTCTTCCACCTTGCTGTTGGAATGGAGTAGCAGGTCCACATCGGTGCTGGGCGTGGCGTCTCCTCGGGCCCGGGAGCCGAACAGGCGCACGCCAGCCTCCGGGATTTCTTCGCGAATCTCTACAGTCACCTGCCGCATCATGGCAGCACTCTCTGGGCCAAGGATGCGCAGGAAGGCCAGCTGGGGCTGTCTGAATGGCTGGGCTCGATGGGGGTCGCGAGGATCGAACTCGCCTAAGGCGGATTATGAGTCCGCTGCATTCACCAGATTGCTAGACCCCCGCGCCGGTGGGCCTCTGGATTCACCAGAGTCCACGGATCGGCGGCGGTGACCATACCGGATCCACATCCCGGGCCACCGGCATCGTGGCGCCGCCGCCGCCGCCGGTGCCGAGGCTGGAGGAGTAGCCGTTCGGGATGTCTTCGGTGCGCCAGTAGAGCGGGCTGCTCTGCTGGTTCAGCACCTCGGTGTAGGTGTTGTTGAGCGCCGAGGCATCCCACACGATCGTCTGGTCGAGGAAGCCGAAGCCCATCACCCGGGTGCCGTCGCCACCGCCCATGGCGATGCCCAGCAGGTCGGTGACCTGATGGGTGATGTCGATGCTGCGGGCGAAGGGGGAGGTGTAGGTGAAAAACCGCTCCTGCATCAGGTTCGCGGTGGTCTGCACCTCGGCGCAGCGGGTCACCTCCACCGGGCCGGAGGCATTCATGCCGTTGGGTCCGCTGCCCGCCAGGGGGGCCTCCAGGGTGGTGGTGCACACCACCGGACCCGCTGCGGCCGGCGAGGCGTGGAGCACACCCCCCGCGAGACCCGTGAGCAGGGCCGCTCCACCGGCCAGTGCCCAGCGCGGCCCACCGCTTCGTTCCATGGTTCTGCCGGCCTCTGCCGGTACTGCCTGTGCTGCACGCAAACTAGGCAGGTTCCGGCTCTCCCACCAGCCCCCGTCAGCCACCTGCGCAACCGATGCCCGCCCCGATCCGCCCCGCTCCCGCCCCGGCCGATGCCCGCGCCATGGCCGCGCTCGGTGGCACCCCGGCCGAGCAGCGCGCGGCCCTGTTGCCCCTGCTGGCCCTGCGGGCCTACCGCCACGGCCAGTTCACCCTGGCCTCCGGCCGCACCAGCCATCACTACGTGAACTGCAAGCCCGTGAGCCTGGCCGGCGTGGGCCTGGCCCTGCTGGGTTCCCTGCTGCTGGAGCAGGTGGAGCCGGAGGCGGAGGCGGTGGCGGGCCTCACCCTGGGGGCCGACCCGCTGGTGAGCGCCGTGGCGCTCCAGGCCGCCCTCGCCGGCCGCTGCCTCGATGCGCTGATCGTGCGCAAGGAGGCCAAGGGCCATGGCACCGGTGCCTGGCTGGAGGGGCCCCTGCCGGCGGCGGGCACCCGCATCACGGTGCTGGAAGACGTGGTGACCACCGGCGGCTCTTCTCTCAAGGCGGTGCACCAGCTGCGGGAGGCAGGCTACGTGGTGGATCGGGTGGTGGCGATCGTGGACCGGCAGGAGGGGGGCCTGGAGGCGATGACGGCCGAGGGCCTGGAGCTGCGCAGCCTGTTCCTGCTCGAGGAGGTGGCCGCCCATGCCGCCGCTGCTGCCGTGGAGGTGGAGGCATGAGCGTCGCCCCCTGGGAGAGCTTCCCCGCCGCCCCCGGCCGCTGGATCCAGCCCGTGGGGCTGTTGCGGCTGGAGGGTCCCGACACCCGCGCCTTCCTCCACGGCCAGACCAGCCAGGCCCTGGCGATGGCGGCCCCCGGCAGCTGGGCGCGCACCTGCTGCATTAGCCCCACCGGCCGGATGCGCGCCCTGGCGGAGGTGCTGGTGGACGAATCCGGTGCCTGGCTGGCAATCACGGCCGGGGATGCGGAGGCGGTGCGCCTCGCCTTCGATCGGGTGCTGTTCCCCGCGGATCGGGTGGAGCTGGGGACCTTGGAGAGCGGCTGGCTCACCACCGCCGTGCTCCCCGGCCCGGCGGCGACGCGGCCGGAGCCCGAGGGCGGCTCCTGGCGGGCCCTGGGCGGGGCGGAGGCCCAGGCCTGGCTGCTGGGCGAGGGCCAACTCCTGGTGCGGGGCTCGGATCCTCTGCCGCCCGCCGCCACCGAAGCCCTTCCCGATGCCCTGGTGCAGCCGGCTCCGCTGAGCCCCGAGGCGGCTGAGCGCTGGCGCCTCCAGCGGGGCCTGCCGGCCGCCCCCGCCGAACTCAACGACGACACCAACCCCTTCGAGCTGGGCCTGGCGCCCCGGGTGAGCCTCTCGAAGGGCTGCTACGTGGGCCAGGAGACCCTGGCCAAGCTCGCCACCTACGACGGCGTGAAGCAGCAGCTGCGGCGCTGGTTCCTCCCGCCGGGGGCCGGCGCCGCCCCGTCGCCCGGCACCCGGCTGCAGGGCCCGGACGGTGCCCGCGCCGGCGTGGTGACCTCCAGCCTGGCCCTGCTCGATGGCGAGGGGCACATCGGCCTGGCCCTGGTGCGGCGCGGCTGCCTGGATCAACAGGAGCTGCTGCCCGAGGAGGGCGCGGCCGGAGCCGCCCTGCGGATCTCCACCCCCGAGGCCTTCGTGCCTCCCCCGGTGGGGGCGGGTTCTCAGGCCGGCTCCCGCTGAGCGTCCTGCTGCAGCAGCCAGTGGGCCACCGCCCAGGTGGCGAGGTTGTCGTCTCGGTTGTAGCGGAAGATCCGCTGGAGCTGGCGGTGGCTGTGGCGCCCGCGCTGCCGCTCGTGGCGCCACTGGCGCCATTGCCGCCACCACAGCAGGCAGCGGGCCCCATCCACTCCGTTCTGGCTCCAGCGGAAGCCGCGCCAGGCGGCCACCGCCTTGAGGCCATAGCTGTTCACCGGCAGGCGCCAGTGGCGCTTGAGGCGGGCATGCACGTCCACCAGCCGGCTGCGCAGCTGCAGCACCTCCCCTTCGCTGGCCCCCTGCCGCTGGGCCAGGCGCACCAGGCTGATGGCCTCGGTTTCGCCGTAGTGGAGCAGCGGCCAGCCGGGATAGCGGGCCAGGAGCCGCTGCAGCCGGAGCCACAGCCGCGCCTCGCCGTGCTCCTGCAGGGCGAGCACCGCCCGGTAGCGGGCGCCGCTGCCGCCATCGGCGGGCCAGGGATCCGCCCCGGCGTCGCCGCGCGGCAGCACCACGAAGCCGTGCAGGAAGTCGTCGCGAGCGTCGGGATCGGATTCGATGTCGTAGAGGAGCACCCCCGGCGCCCGGCGCAGCTCCGGCAGGGCCTCGCCCGGGTCCAGCCGCTCCGGCCGGCCGCTGGCCTGCACCCGCGCCTGGGCCACCAGGGTGGCCGCCACCTCGCGGTGCTGTTCGCCGTGGGCCTCCAGCTGATCGGCCAG
>JBJTWS010000371.1:0-9555 GCA_046081905.1 Synechococcus sp.
CGCTGCCTGCCGGCAGCGACTCCGCCCGCCCATTTCCGTCCATCGGCGTGGAGGTGGCGCTGCAGGCCCGGTCCGACCGCCTGATGGCCATTCCTGCCGCTGGGCCGGCGGCGATCCTGGGCCGCCGTCATCGCGCCGTGATCGAGCGGGTCGATGGCGCTGTGATGGCTCGTCTAGACGAGCCGGTGGCCCTGTTCATCCCCCCGGATGTGGACGATCCCTCGCGCCGAGCCGCCGACGAGGAGCTCTGGGTGGAGGTGACGCTGCCGCCGGAGGGCCCGCCGCGGCCCATCCGCCTCGGTGTCCGCCGGCCGCACTCCGCAGCGGGTGCGCTGGAGATCCAGCCCCTGCGCCTCAGGCGGCCAGCCGGCTGAGATAGCCCTCGCGGCTGCCGGCGTTGATCCAGCCGGTGGCGATCGTCTTGCTGTGCTCCTGGCTGACGCGGCCGCGGTGGATGTGCGACAGGCCGGCGGGGAAGAGCAGCAGCTTGCCCCGTTCCGCGTCCTCGTGGTGCTGCTGCCAGTGGAATTCCGTGCCGCCCTCCGGGAGGGAATTGCAGTAGAGGATCCACGCCAGCACCCGGTGCACCGGTTCGGTGGCCTCGTCTGAGATCGTCCAGTCGCAGTGCCAGCGGTGGAAGCCCTCCCCTGGGGCATAGCGCTGCAGGTTGAAGATCGGATTCACGAACAGGCTCTGCTCCGGGCAGCAGTCCTGGAAGAGGGGCCGCTCCTTGAGGTACTGGTTCAGGCCGGCGGTCACGCCGCGCACGATCACCTCCGCCAGGGCGAAGGCCTCCGGATCGCTGCGGTCGATCGCCACCAGGCTGATGTCCGTGGACACCTTGGCGGGCTCGGCTCCAGCCTTGCCCCCGGAGGCGAAGGCCACCCCGCGGCGCTGCAGATCCGCTCGCCGATCGAAGAAAGCCATCACCCCATCGGCCAGGGCCTCGTAGCCGGCATTGCGGTAGCGGCCGATCAGCTGCACGGCGCCCCCCAGGGCACGGCCACCAGTGCCTCGAGCTGCTGCCAGCGCTGCTGGTCGTCCACCACCCGCTCCCGCAGCCCCACCCGCTCCAGCGCCTCCGCCACCCGGGCGGGCGCGGGTGGCTCCGCCGTGTCCAGCGGCAGCAGCAGCACCTGCTGCTCCGCCGGATCGGCCATCACCTGCAGCCCCAGGTCGTGGAGTTCCCGCTCGAAGAACGTGCGGCGCATCCGGCCGGTGAGCACCGGCCCCAGGGCCGCCGCGAACCGCTCCAGGGCCTCGCGGTCGGCGCCGCTGCCGCAGTTGAGCGCTAGCAGGATCAGCAGTTTGGCCCAGCTCTCCTGCGTCCACAGCGGCGGGAAGCTCTCGCGGTGCTGCCGCACCAGGGCCGTGAGGGCGAAGTCGATCAGGGTCGCCTGCAGGGCCGCGGCGGTGGGGGCGTCCCCGGTGGTGGCGCTGCCGGCGGGGGCCTGCTGCGGGAAGGATGCGGGGGAAACGGAGTCCATCTCCCCATCCTCCCGCCAGGACGGCCACCAGCGGGCAAACTGCAGAGGCAACGTCCTGGAGACGCCTGATGGCCCTGGATCTCAACGACCCGGAGCTCGAGTTCGCCGATCTGGTGACTGCCTACCAGAGCTGGGTGATGGCGGTGATCAACGACGAGAAGCTCGGTGGCGAGACCCTGCTCACCGACGAGATCGCCGACGATGCGCTCAATGCGATGCGTTTTCTGCCCGATGTGGTGACCAGCGCCATCGAAACCACCCTGGCCCGCGTCTACGACGTCGATCCCGACGAACTCGCCGCCCACCTCTATCCGGAGGACTGAGCGCCGTGGCGGCGGACGCCTACGTGCTCGGCACCGAGGCGCCGGAGCGGGAGCGGTTGCGGCTGCAGCACGAGCTCTGGCTGCCCCTCGCCCAGGCCGCCTGGGAGAAGGCCGGCCTGGCTCCCGGGCAGCGGGTGCTCGACCTGGGGGCCGGCCCCGGCTACGCCAGCCTCGAGCTGGCCCGGCTGGTGGGCAGCCGCGGCCGGGTGCTGGCCCTCGAGCGCAGAGCCGCTTACCTCGAGCAGGCCGAGGCGGCTGCCACCGCGGCCGGCCTGCCCCAGCTGGAGGTGCGCCGCCACGACCTCAGCGCCGAAGAACCGCCCCTGTGGGGCAAGGAGGCCGGCAGCTTCGATCTGGCCTGGTGCCGCTGGGTGGCGATGTTCCTCCCCCGGCTGGAGCCGCTGCTCACCGTGCTGCGCACGGGCCTGCGGCCCGGCGGCTGCTTCCTGGCGCAGGAATACCTGCAGTGGGACACCTTCGGTCTGCATCCCTACGGCGAGGTGGTGGCCCGCTTCGGGGCGGCCACCCAGGAGAGCTTCCGCGCCGCCGGCGGGGATCCGGATGTGAACCGCCGCCTGCCGGCCCTGCTGGTGAGCCGGGGCTTCCGCATCGATGCGCTGCGGCCCCTGCCGGTGCTGAGCCGCGGCGGCGATGGCTGGTGCCAGTGGCTGGAGCGCTTCGTGAGCCTCTATGGCCAGGAGCTGATCCAGCAGGGTCTCTGGAGCGAGGCCGACGCGGAGGAGGCCGCCGCCGAGATGGCCGCGGCCCGCTCCGATCCCGGCACCTACTGGGTGGGTCCGCTGGTGCTCGAGCTGCACGCCACCCGGGTGAGCGCCTGATGGCCCCGCCCTGGCTTCCCTCCCGTCTCCGGCTGCTCCCCCGGCTGCGCCGGCTGCGCCGCTCCCGCTACGCCCTTTTCCTGGCAGCTCTGCTGCTGCTGGGCGTGGCGTTCGCACTGCGGGGGCTGAGCCAGCGGCTCACGGGCGCGGAGCAGCCGCTCACACCGGGATTCCGGCTCCGCCTGCTCACCGGTGGCTTCGCGAGCCTGATGCCGGCGGAGGGGCCGCGGCTGCGCGGCACCCTCTACCTGGGGGTGGTGCTGGATCGCGATCAGGTGCTCAACGCTGACACCGTGATGGACCTGCGGGGGCGGGTGGAGGAGCTCGACAAGGCCTTCCGCACCGTCTATCCGGAGGTGACCATCCAGCTCCAGGTCTTCCGCTCCGACACGATCATCCCTGAGCTCGCCGCCCGGGTGCGCAGTGGCCTGGCGCCCGATCTGCTGGTGGTGAGCGGTCTCTTCGCCAACGACCTCCAGCTGCTGGGCCTCACCGAGCCCACCCGCCTGGGGCCGGAGGAGCGGCGGCAGTTCAACGAGGCCGCCCTGGATCGCCTGCGCCTGCCGGATGGGCGGATGACCGGCGTGCCCCTCCTCTTCCATCCGGAGGTGGCCTGCTTCAACCGCAGCCGGCTGGACACCAGCCCCGCCACCGTCGAGGAGCTGCTGCAGCGCAGTGCCGAGGGGACGCGGGTGGGCCTGGCGGCCCACCCCCTCAGCCTGTACTGGACCGCCGGTTCCCTCGGGGCCAACGGGGCCCTGGTGGAGGCGGCCCGGGGGCGTTCCCTCACCCCGGAGCAGCGGCAGCGGCTGCGGGACTGGCTGGTCTGGCTCCGGGCGGCGAGCCTGCAGCACCGGGTCACGGTCTACGCCGACCAGAACCAGATGCTGAAGGATTTCCACCAGGGCCGCCTCGACTGGATCAGCTGCAGCAGCATCGACATCCCCACCCTGCGCCAGCAGCTGGGCCCCAGGCTCGGGGTGGCGCCCCTCCCTTCCGGTCCGGGGGGCGATCCCACCCCCGTGTCGCGGGAGCGGGTGATGGTGTTCGGGCGGGGGTCGAGCCCGGAGCAGCGCCGCATCGCCGAGGCGATGGTGCGCTTCTCGATCAATCCGCTCATCCAGCGCAATTTCACCCTCGGCACCATGGCGGTGCTGCCGGTGAACCGCTTCGTGCCGCCGCCGGTGAACAGCTCCGCCACCCTGGCGGCCCTGGCGGAATCCCAGCGGCAGTCGGATGCCAACCCCATGCTGGTGGAGTTCGTGCATCCCGGCGATCCCCGCCTCGGCGCCCTGGCCCGCACCCTGGTGCAGCTCCTGTTCGGCGATCTCGATCCCGACGCCGCTACCGCAGTGCTGATCGAGGAACTGCGCCCTGCGCCCCACCAGCCCCCGGCTCCCCGACGATGACCCAGCTGCTGCAGGAAATCTTCGGCTGGTTCGGCTATCTCGAGCGCGGGCCGGTCCAGGCGCAGGTGCTGCTGGTGCTGCTGCCGCTGCTCGGTCTGGCCCTGACCCGGCGTCGGCTGCGCAGACGCAGCCTGCGGCCCCTGCTCTTTCCCGGGGCCCTGGCGGTGATCGCCCTTGGCAGTGCCCTGCTGCCCCTGCTGGGGATGCCCAATGGCCTGGCCCTGTTCCTGCTGATGCTCGGCCTGGCCTGGTTCGGCCTCGATCTGCTCCAGCACCTGCTGGCGAGCTTCCTGCCGCCTGAACCGGTGCAGCAGCTGGAGATCCGCCTGCTGCGGCCCGCGTTTCTGGTGGCGGCAGCCCTGGCCCTGGTCCAGCACCTCGACAGCCTCACCGAACTGGCCCTGATCCCCCTGGGCACCTGGTTCGGCGTGCCGGTGGATCTGGGCCAGCTGTTCCTCTCGCTGGTGACGCTCTACCTGGTGGCGATCGGCTCGGGCCCGCCGGCGTCGGCCCTGGCCTGGTTGCTGCAGCGGCTGCTGCGCATCAGCGAGGGCAGCCGCCGGGCCCTGCAGCTGATGCTCCGCTACCTGGTGGTGGCGATCGGGGTGCTGTGGGTCTGCAGCCACCTGGGCCTCAACGCCACCGCGATCCTGGCGATCGCCGGCGGCCTCTCGGTGGGTCTGGGCTTCGGCATCAAGGAGGTGTTCTCCAACTTCGTGAGCGGCCTCTGGCTGCTGTTCGAGGGATCGGTGCGTCCCGGTGAGGTGCTCTTCATCGATGGCGATCCCTGCGAGGTGCGCAGCCTCGGCCTGCGGGCGGCGGTGCTCTGGCGCGACCGCGACAACGCCGAGCTGGTGATCCCCAACCAGACCTTCTTCACCACCACCACCACCACCTACACCGGCACGGATCGGCTGCGCCGCTCCCAGATCAGCGTGGGGGCTGCCTACCGTCACGACCCCACCCTGGTGGTGGCGCTGCTGGAGGCCACCGCCCGCACCGTGCCGCGGGTGCTGCTGCAACCGCCGCCCCGGGCGCTGGTGCTCCGCTACGGCGATTCCTCGATCGACTACGCCCTGCGCTTCTGGATCGCCAACCCGATGGACAACGTCTCGATCTGCAGTGCGGTGAACACGGCCGTGTGGCAGGCCTTCGCCCGCGAGGGCATCGAGATCCCCTTCCCCCAGCGGGTGTGGCACCAGGCGCCCGCCCAGCCCGACGCCCCCCCGGGGCATCGATGAGCCGCGCGACACCCCAGAACCCTGCGGCCGCTGAGGCGGCACCGGCGGTGCCACCGGCCCACGCCCGCTCCGGCGATGACCTGCTGGTCCAGTTGGGTACGGATGGGCAGCGCGGCCTCACGGAGGCGGAGGCCGAGGCGCGCCTGCGGCGCGATGGACCCAATGAACTGAGCAGCCGCGGGGCACCGCCGGCCTGGTGGCGCTTCCTGGGCCAGTTCAACGATCCGATGCTCTACGCCCTCCTGGCGGTGGGGGGCGTCAAGTCGCTCACGGGCGATCCCCGCGAGGCGCTCGTGATCTGGAGCGTCACCCTGATCAATGCCGTGATCGGTTTCGTGCAGGAGAGTCGCGCCGAAACCGCCATCGCCTCCCTGGCCCGGGTGGTGCGCACGGAGGTGTCGGTGGTGCGCGACGGCCAGGACCGCCGCCTCGCCTCCGAGGCTCTGGTGGTGGGCGATCTGGTGCGGCTCGAGGCCGGCGACAAGGTGCCCGCCGACCTGCGCCTGCTGCGGGCCCGGGATCTGCGGGTGGATGAATCCAGCCTCACCGGGGAGGCGCTGCCGGCCTCCAAGGACACGGCCGTGGTGGCGCTGGAGGCCCCCCTGGCGGAGCGCAGCGGCATGGCCTTCGCCGGCAGCTTCGTGAGCGCCGGCCAGGCGGTGGGCCTGGTGGTGGCCGCCGCCGATGCCACCGAGGTGGGGCTCCTCTCCACCGCCCTGGGGGAGCAGGTGAACCTCAGCACCCCGCTGACGCGGCAGTTCGCCCGCTTCAGCGCCACCATGCTGCGGATCATCCTGGTGCTGGCGCTGCTCACCTTCCTGGTGGGGCTCCTGCGGGGGCGGGAGCCGATCGAGATGTTCGACGGCGCCGTGGCCCTGGCGGTGGGGGCCATCCCGGAGGAGTTGCCGGCCATCGTGACCATCACCCTGGCGATCGGCGTGAACCGCATGGCCCGCCGCAACGCCATCATCCGCAAGCTGCCGGCGGTGGAGGCCCTGGGCAGCACCACGGTGATCTGCTCGGACAAGACCGGCACGCTCACCCAGAACCGCATGACCGTGCGGGAGGTGTATGCCGGCGGCGAAGTGCTGCGGCTCGAGGAGCTCTGGCCCGAGGCCGAGCCCGCAGCGGCGCTGGCGGCGGCACAGGAACCGGTCTCCCCCCCGGTGGATCCCCTTGCCCGCAATGTGGCCCTGCGGGAAACCCTGCTGGCGGGGCTTCTCTGCAACGACGTGCGGCTCACGGCCCAGCGCACCCTGCTGGGGGATCCCACCGAGACCGCCCTGCTGGAGGCGGCCCGCACCGCCGGCCTCGACCGCGACGGCTCCCTCGATCGCCATCCCCGGCGGGATGCCATCCCCTTCGCCGCGGAGCAGCAGTACATGGCCACGCTGCACGGCAGCGAGCGGATCCTGCTGAAGGGCTCGGTGGAGACCGTGCTGCAGCGCTGCAGCCGCCAGCTGGGGGCCGACGGGCGGGAGGAACCGCTGGCGCCGGAGGCGATCGAAGCCGCGGTGAGCGCCATGGCTGGCCGGGGCCAGCGGCTGCTCGCCTTCGCGGTGGGCAGGGCCGATCCCGAACAGACGCGCCTCGAGCCCGGCGATGTGGCCGGTGATCTGGTGTTCCTGGAGCTGCAGGGGATGCTGGATCCACCGCGCCCCGAGGCGATCGCGGCGGTGGCTGCCTGCCAGGCCGCCGGCATCCGCGTGAAGATGATCACCGGCGATCATCTCAAAACCGCCCGCTCGATCGCCCGTCAGATCGGCCTGGGTCGCCGGGGGGAGACGGCTGAAGGAACAGCTGAAGGAACAGCTGAAGAAATGGAGGAAATCCGGGCGCTGGAGGGCCGGGTGCTGGAGGCGATGGATCCCCGGGACCTGGCGGCCGCCGTGGCCGATGTGGATGTCTTTGCCCGGGTGGCTCCGATCCAGAAGCTCACCCTGGTGAAGGCCCTGCAGGCCGGGGGTGCGGTGGTGGCGATGACCGGTGATGGGGTGAACGATGCGCCGGCCCTGCGGCAGGCGGACATCGGCATCGCCATGGGGCGCGGCGGCACCGCGGTGGCGCGCGAGGCGGCGGACATGCTGCTCACCGATGACAACTTCGCCACGATCGAAGCCGCCGTGGAGGAGGGGCGTGCGATCGCGCTCAACCTCCGCAAGACCCTGGCCTTCGTGCTGCCAGTGAACGGTGGCGCCTCGATGACGATCCTCTTCGCCGCGCTGTTCGGCCTGGAGCTGCCGGTCACGGCCCTGCAGGTGCTGTGGCTGAACATGATCAATGCCCTGCTGATGTCGGTGCCGCTCGCCTTCGAGCCCCGGGCGCCCCTGCTGATGCAGCAGCCGCCCCGACCTCCGGGGCAGCCCCTGCTCAACGCCTCGCTGATCCGGCGGCTGGTGCTCGTGTCGGCCACGTACTGGGTGCTGATCTTCCTCCTGTTCTCCTGGGTTCTGCAGCGGGGCGGCAGCCTGGCTCTGGCCCGCACGGTGGCGATCCAGGGATTGGTGCTGACGCAGGTGGTGTATCTGCTCAGCATTTCCCAGATCGGCAAGCAACCGATGCGCTGGATCCGTCGGGGCTGGCGACACTTCACCCAGGCGCCGGTGTTGCTGCTGGGGCTCTCCACGGCACTTCTGCTCCAGGTGGGCTTCAGTCAGATCGGCTGGATGAACGGCTTCTTCGGAACCACGCCGCTGTCGATCACGCAATGGTGGATCTGCGCCCTGCCGATGCTGCCGATGATTCCGCTGGCGGCTCTGGCGGAGTGGATCGATCCCACCACAGGACGGCAGTAAGGCTTCCGGAGAGGAGTTGGTTGCATCGGGTTGCGCCTTCGGGGCTGCCTCGATGACCATGACCCGCTATGTTCGGTGTGTTCATCACATCGACCCAATGCTTACGGGATCCGATCTCCTCGCCAAGGTCAAGGAACTGGGCGATGTCTCCAAGTCCGAACTGGTGCGCAGCTGCGGCTACGTCAGCACCAAGAAGGACGGCAGCGAGCGTCTGAACTTCACTGCCTTCTACGAAGCGCTCCTCGAAGCCAAGGGCGTCAGCCTCGGCGACGGTGGCGGCAAGGGTGTCGGCAAGGGTGGCCGCAAGCTGAGCTACATCACCAAGGTGCAGTTCAACGGGAACCTGCTGGTGGGCAAGGCCTACACCGCCATGCTCGACCTCCAGCCCGGCGACGAGTTTGAAATCAAGCTCGGCCGCAAGCAGATCCGCCTGGTGCCGGTCGGCAGCACCGACGACGAGGAGTGATCGTGCCGCCCGGATCGGCTCTCCACGGGGCCGATCCGGGCTTCACCACCCCCGGCGGATGGCGGCCACGCCCCAGGCCTGGCCCCGAGAAGGCGTGCCACTGGCAAAACTGGTGGGTCCAATGGCGGGTTTCGTAGCCCCGCTCACCGAAGCGGGCCCCGCGCTTCGGTTCACTAGCCCATTCCGCGTTCCGCTTTGTACGGATCCGCGGATCGTCGCCTCCGGGACTCCGCCATGACCGCCGCCCCCCTCTCCGCAGCAGGATCCGCCTCCTCTCCGCTGCGAATGCAACAGGACAGTGAACCATCGCCGCCGAGGCCGGCGCCGATGTTCGAGCTCATCCCCTACGAGCGCTTCCGCGACACCCCGGCGGTGCGCTTCTACGACATCACAGTGCCGGCCTCCAACGCCCGCGATCTGGTGGTGCACAGCGGCCCGGCGATCAGCCCCCCGGACGATTCGGAGACGGGGGCCTGGCAGTTCTATCTCCACCCCCACCAGGAGGACAACCTCCTGGCCCTCAGCGGCGGCCGCACCTTCTATCTGGTCAACCTGGGCTGGAATTATCCCTATCACATCGTGCGGCTGGAGTCGGGCGGCGACATCCTGCGCATTCCTCCCGGCACCTTCCACCGCTCGGTGTCCGATCCCAACGGCTCGGTGGTACTCAACCAGGCCGTGCGCGACGAGGGGGCCAGCGTGGTGCGGGAATTCCGGGTGTACAACAGCCACCGCATCCCGCGCCTGTTCGCCACCACCTCCCGCACCGCTCCCCTGCCCAAGCTCCACGGAGTGAGCTGGTAAGGCTGCGATCAGGGGCGCCGCCAAACCTGTCCCCGGCGCCCCCGGTCCGTCCCTAGGAGTGTGTCGCCCATACCGCCCGGCCAGGCGAGCGCAGCGAACACTGCGTCCGCAGACCGGATCTGTCCGGTACCGCATGCTTCTCGTCCTGTTGACCATTGCGATGGTGCTGATTCGTCTCTGACCGACTTGGC
>JBJTWS010000372.1:0-5876 GCA_046081905.1 Synechococcus sp.
AACTATGTGCGCCTGCAGACCCGCGATGAGGCGGGGGTGATCGGCAAGATCGGCACCTGCTTCGGTGACGCGGGGGTATCCCTGCAGTCGATCGTGCAGTTCGAGGGGCAGGGCGGTGCCGCCGAGATCGTGGCGATCACCCATGAGGTGCTGGAGGGCCACTTCCGCCAGGCCCTGGCCGCGATCGAGGCCCTGGCGGAGGTGGAGGCGGTTGCGGCCTGCCTGCGCACTCTCTGAGCCCCCTCGCAGGGTAGGCCCCGATGGGGCAGAGTGGAAAGAGTTTCCAAAGCAATTCTTTAGAAACGCCCCGCTGGGGCCTGCCCCGTTCCCATCCCCTCACCGGAGCAGCGGTCCGTAGTCCTCCGCACACCTCCCCCCCGCCGGCAACGGAAGGGTGGGGAAGCCCAGGGACCACGGCCCTCCTCTGTCCCTCCCCATGACCTCCACCATCACGCCCCCGCGCCAGGGCGACTGCATCCGGATCGGCGCCGACGACACGCAGCTCTACCAGGTGATCGGCGTGGACCAGGCCGGCAACCGCTGCTGGCTGCGGCGCTGGCCCCTCGCCCGCCACGGCTGCCCGGTGTTCGAGCTGCCGCTCCAGCAGCTCGAGCCCGGCTGGATCACCCCGGCCCCCCATCGTCCCCAGCCCCTGGGCTCCCGCGCCTGAGGGCACCGGCTGAGCGCCCCACGGCCGGCCCGGTGGCCTTGAATGGCCCCACCCGTGCGGTGCGCTTGTCCCCCGCTCTGTCCGTGGCCGCCGCGCCCACAGCCCGTCCGGCGCCCCTCCCCATAAGGGCCGCGAGCCTCGTCCTGGCTCTGCTGCTGCCGCTGCTGGCCGCCTGCCAGCCGCAGCGCTCCCCCACCCGCCTGGTGGTGGCCACCAAGAGCCGCATCGACTCGGTGGATCCGGTGAAGGCTTCCCGGTTCGGAGCGATGCAGGTGCTCAGCGCCCTCGGGGATCCGCTCTACGGCTTCACCGCAGACGGCCGCCTGGAACCGCGGCTGGCCTCGGCCCTGCCCACCCTGAGCGCCGACGGCCTGCGGGCCCGCCTCCCCCTGCGCCGCGGGGTGCTCTTCCACGACGGCACGCCCTTCGATGCCGCCGCGCTGGTGTTCTCGCTGGAGCGCTTCATGGCGATCGGCACCCTCGGCTACCAGCTGAGCGAGCGGGTGAAAAGCGTGCGGGCCCTCGACAGCCACACGGTGGAACTGGAGCTGTACCAGCCCTTCAGCCCCCTGCCGCGGCTGCTCTCGGCCATCTTTCTCACGCCGATCTCCCCCACCGCCTACCGCAACCACCCGGACAAGCCCCTGAACGAGCGCTTCGTGGGCACGGGTCCCTACCGGCTCGCCTCCTTCAGCGGCCAGCAGGTGTGGCTCACCCCCTGGACGCACTACTGGGGACCCGCGCCGGCCAATGGCGGCATCGACCTGGTGACCCTAAGCAACTCCACCGCCCTGTTCGGCGCCCTCCGCAGCGGCGAGGTGGACGTTCTTCTCTCCAGCGGTCTGGAGATCGACCATGCCCAGGCCCTGCACCGCGACGCCCAGCGGGGCCGCCTGCATGAGGCCCGCGGAGCGGCGCTCTCGATCGGCTTCCTCTCGCTGCTCACCGACCAGCCCCCGCTCGACAACCCCACCCTGCGGCAGGCGATCGCCCGCAGCCTCGACCGGCAGACCATCAGCCGGCGGGTGAGCCTGGGGCTGCGGCCGCCCCTGCGCCAGCTGGTGCCCCCCAGCCTGCCGGGCTCCGATCCGGGGGCCTGGCCGGCCTACGACCCCGCCGAGGCGCGCCGCCTCTTCCGCCAGGCGGGCTACTGCGACGGCAAACGCTTCAGCCTGCCCCTCACCTTCCGCTCGGACATCCCCAGCGACCGCCTGTTCGCCCTCACCTGGCAGGCGCAGCTGCGGCGCGACCTGGGCGACTGCGTGACCCTGGAGGCCAGCGGCATGGAATCCACCACCGCCTACGACCAGCTCGCCAACGGAGCCCTGGTGCTGTTCTTCTACGACTGGATCGGCGACTACCCCGACGCCGAGAACTTCCTCGCTCCCCTGCTGAGCTGCCAGCAACCCCAGGGGCACCGCTGCGCCAAGGGCAACAGCGCCCTGAGCGGCTCCTTCTGGACCGCCCCCGGGCTGGATGGGGAGCTGGTGCGCAGCAGCCAGATGGACGGGGCCGAGCGGGAGGCCCTGCTGCGCACCATCCAGCGGCGCACCGCCGCCGCCGTGCCCTACCTGCCCGTGTGGCTGATGGAGGAGGGGGCCTGGAGCGGGCCGCAGGTGAGCGAGCCGGTGTTCGACGGATCCGGCCGGGTGCGGCTGGAGGCGCTGCACCGGCTGCCGGCCGCCTCCGGTGGGGAGGTCCGCCGATGAGCCGCCGCAACGAACTGGTGCGCTATCTCGGGGCTCGCCTGGCCCTGGCGCCGGTGATGCTCTGGCTGATCGCCAGCCTGGTGTTTCTGCTGCTGCGGGTGGCGCCGGGCGATCCGATCGATGCCCTGCTGGGCCCCAAGGCCCCCGCCGCCGCCCGGGCTGCCCTGCGGGCCCAGCTGTGGCTGGATCAGCCCCTGGCAGTGCAGTACGGCCACTTCATCGGCCATCTCCTGCAGGGGGACCTGGGCGTGTCCCAGGCGAGCCAGGAGCCGGTGGCGGCGATCATCCGCCAGAGCCTGCCGGCCAGCCTGGAACTGGGCGTCACGGCGCTGCTGCTGGCTGCGGCGGTGGGGCTGGCGGTGGGCTTCAGCGGCATCGCCCGCCCGGAGGGAAAGCTCGATCTGGCGGGCCGGCTCTACGGCATCGGCACCTACGCCCTGCCGCCGTTCTGGGCGGCGATGCTGGTTCAGCTGGTGTTCGCCGTGTGGCTCGGCTGGCTGCCGGTGGGTGGCCGTTTCCCCCCCTCGCTGCTGCCGCCCACCGGTACCGGTTTCTACCTGCTCGACAGCCTGCGGGCCGGCAACTGGGCCCAGCTGCAGGGAACGGTGCGGCACCTCGTGCTGCCCGCGGCCACCCTCAGCCTGCTGCTGAGCGGCATCTTCGACAATGCCCTGCGGCTCAACCTGCGCCGCGCCCTCGCCTCCGACTACGTGGAGGCGGCCCGCAGCCGTGGACTCGGCGAGGCGCGGGTAGTGCTGCGCCATGCCCTGCCCAATGCCCTGCTGCCGGTGCTCACGATCACCGGCATCACGGTGGCGTCGCTGATCGGGGGGGCCCTGCTGATCGAGGTCACCTACTCCTGGCCCGGCATCGCCTTCCGCCTGCAGGAGGCGATCAGCCAGCGCGATTACCCCCTGGTGCAGGGGATCGTGGTGGTGGTGGCGGCGCTGGTGGTGCTGGTAACGGTGCTGGTGGATCTGCTGGTGGCCCTGCTGGATCCCCGCATCCGCTTCTGACCGGCCCCCTCCGGGAGGCTGGCGAGCCCGTCAGGGCCCCAGCTGCCCCCGCCAGCGCTCCGCCGCGGCGGCATCCAGCACGTAGGCCCCCACCCCCTCCTGGCGGCGGTGCTGGGGCTGCAGCAGGTCGGGCCCGCGCAGGCCCTCGAGGAAATCGAGGCTGAGGCGCAGGATTAGGTCCTGCACCCGCCGGGGCTCCACCCCCACCAGTTCCTCCCCCAGCTGGAAGAGCACCGCCCCCTGGCCCGTGACCCGCACCGGCGAGAAGTGGCTGCCCCCATCCACCAGCACCAGGCGGCTGCGGGGATGGCCCACCGGCAGGAAGAGTCCGAGCTGCTCCCCCACCGGAGGGGTGACCAGATCGAGGGTGCCCCCCACCATCAGCAGCGGCACCGCCAGGGCCTGAAGGTGCCGATCGGGCCAGAGCAGGCTGCCGAAGCCGTTCAGCACCACCACCCCCCGCAGGGGCTGCTCCGCCACGGCCGCGGGTGTGGCGGGCTCGGCCAGGCGATGGGTCAGCTGGCATTGCAGCAGGCGCGAGAGGTTCGTGAGCGGCAGGCGGCGCAGGGCCTCCTGGCAGCGGCGCTGCAGCCCCGGCTCGATCGACGGACCGCTCGCCAGCAGGGCGGTGAGGGCCCCGAGGGAATGGCCGATCAGCACCACCCCATCCCCCAGCGGCGGCAGAGGGCCCTGCCGCTCCGCCCGCAGCACCGCCAGGAGGTCGGCGAGGCGCTCCGGCAGGGTTTCGGCTCCCGGCGGCGGCTGCTGCCCCGCCAGCAGCGCCTGCATGGCGCCGAAATCGCTGCCGGGGTGCTGCAGCACCACCGCCGGCCAGCCCCGATCCGCCAGGGCTGCCGCCAGCCAGCTGAGCTGCTCGGAGTTGCCCCCCAGCCCGGGCATCAGCACCACCCAGGGGCCCGGGGGGGTCTGGGCGCTGCCCCGCCAGATCTCCAGGGGGAGGGGATCGGGGCGGTGCGGAACCGACAGCTGCACGGTGGTGCGGCGCACCAGGGGCTGATCGCCGAACACCGGCGGCAGGCTGCGGCGCTCCGGCAGGGCCATCCGGCGCAGGTGGCGCACGGCCCGCTGCTGCTCCCGCAGCTGCCCCCGCCAGAGATCCGCCTGCTCCAGCAGGGTGTCGAGCTGGAGATGCAGATCGTCGGGGGGAAGGGCCCGCAGCAGATCCAGGGTGCTCACCTCCTCCTGACGGGCCAGCAGCTCCCGCAGGGTGTCCTGGAGGAGGGGGGCGGAACTGCGGCCACTGCCGTCGGTGAGCAGGGCCCCCACCTCCTCGAGCACCCGACGGCCGGCCCAGCTGGTGAGCAGTTGCTCGCCGAAACTGCGGGAGCGCAGCAGAGGCGCCCGCAGCAGACGGGTGAGGTCCTGGCGGCTGCGGCCATCCAGCAGCCCCAGCCAGAGGGCCAGATCGCCGCGGCCGGCGTCGGGATCCGCGGCTGCGGTGGCCGGGTTCCGGGGACGGCGGCGGGTCCAGTCGGCCAGCTGCTGGAGATCCACCGGCACCTCGAGGCCATCGAAGCGCAGGTGCAACCGCTCGGCTGCCGCCGCCGGGGGCGGGCACGGGCCCGCCAGGGCCAGCAGCAGACTGGCGAGCACGGACCCGAAGCGGCGAACTGGCGGTGACAGGGCAGGAGTCGGGAACGGATACGGCAAGGGGTCCGGCAAGGCCGCGCCAGGGGACCGCCTGGTTGCAACAGTTTCCCGCGCCCCTGCGGGAACTCACCCTCCTGCGGCTGATCGGATCCCTGGGGGCCGGCGGGGTGCTCTACCTCACGCCGATGGTGTTCCATCAGGCCGACCTGGGGCCCACCGGCGTGACCCAGGGGGTCGCCCTGGCGGCCCTGGCGGGCACCGCCGGGCGGCTGCTCTGCGGCCTGCTGCTCGATCGGGGGCTGAACTGCGGTGTGCCGGTGCTGCTGGCCCTGCTGTGCTCCCTGCTGGGCGATGGCATCCTCCTGGGCGCCTTCCACTTCCCGGCCTATCTGCTGGGGCAGGCGCTGCTGGGGCTGTCGATGGGCTTCTACTGGCCGGCGATCGAGCTGGCGGTGGCCCTGAGCTGCGCGCCGGTGCCCTCAGCCCGGGCCTTCGCCCTGGTGCGCACGGCCGATGCCGCCGGCATCGTGGCCGGTGCCCTGGTGGGCACGGCCCTGGCCTGGGGATCCCACCTGCGGGCGATCTACCTGGTGGACATCACCTGCCTGGCGGGGATGGCCTTGCTGCTGCTGCTGCGTCCGCTCCCGGATCCCAGGCCCCGCAGCCGCTCCGGGCCAGCGGGAGCCTGGCGAGGCTGGCTGCCCCCCCTTGTGCCCCTGCTGGCGGTGGCGGTGCTCGCCACCGCCATGCCTGCCCTCCTGCAGAGCGCCCTGCCGCTGGAGCTGGTGCGAGGCGGCCTGCGGCGTCCGCCGCTGCCGGAGGCCGGCGGAGCCCTACTGATCGGCCTGCAGCTGATCCTGCTGCTGCTGC
>JBJTWS010000373.1:0-12028 GCA_046081905.1 Synechococcus sp.
ACCGTCGACTCTCGCCTCCTTCGGTTGCAAGTCCGCATCCATTCCCCTGTTTCCAGGACACTGGACACTCGGATTCCCAGGCCTCTCGGCCCCCGGAACCCTTCTGCGCCTCCAACCCCGGCTCTCGCCTCGGTGGCCCGCTCAGTCCAAAACTATACCACCACAATCCCCTCTGGTGCCAGAAGGCTGAGGGAACTCAGTCAAGCAGGGCCTCGCCCCAGGGGAGGAAGCGCTCCAGGCTCTCCTCGCTGTCGGCCGCCAGAACCGGGTAATCGAGGGACGACTGGTCGCGGCCGGGCTCCAGATCCTGCGGGTCGCGGGCCAGCCAGCGCAGCGGACAGGAGAGCTCCTGCAGCACCAGCCACGCCGCCGCCAGATCCCAGATCTTGGGCGTGGCCTCCAGGGCAGCCACGGTCTGCCCCATGGCCACACTCACCAGGTTGAGGCTCGCCACGCCGAGGAGACGGATCTTGCCGGGGAAGCGGCGGTCGGGAAGTTTCTGCAGCACGCCGATCGAGCGGCTGCAGAGGGAAGCGCATCCGGCCGTGGGGGCCTGGGCGGAAGGGGGCTGAAGCCGTTTGCCATTGCGCCAGGCGCCCCGTCCGCGGATCGCCACGATCCGCTGGCGCAGGGGGGGCACATCCAGCACCGCCAGCACCGGACGGCCCTGCTCGAAGCGGGCCAAGGAGATCGCCCAGTAGGGGATGCCGGCGGCGAAGTTGGTGGTGCCGTCGAGGGGATCCACCACCCAGAAGGAGGGAGTGGCGGGCACGACCCGGCGCCCCTCCTCGCTCAGCACCCCATCGCCCGGATAGAGCCGCTGCAACCCCTCCACGAGGGTGGCATCACTCCAATGGTCGCAGGCGGTGATCAGGGTGCCATCTGCCTTGACGCTGGAGGCCATGTGGCCGAAATCCCTGCGCTGCCGGTCCGCCACCTGATCCACCAGCGCCGCCAGCGCCGGTTCGAGCACGGGGTCCAGGACGGGCGAATCGATCATCCGAGCTCCAGAGCGAGCACCCTGCTCAGGCTGCGCCCCGTATCTTCCCTGAACTGGCGCAGGTTGACGCGGCTCAGCAACAGGATGGCGGCAAAGGCCACCAGGGCCTCGATGCCGAACACCAGGGCGTAGGGGGCCAGGGGCGGCGCTCCGGGAAAGAGGAGGCGGCCGAGATCCAGCAGACCGCCCCCGATCAACTTGCCGAGGGCTCGGGAGAGGGCCTGGGCCAGACCCCACACCCCTACGAAGGTGCCGGCCGCCTGCGGCAGGGTGAGGTCGAGCATCAGACAGAGGGCACTGTTGGTGGCCACACCGGAGGCCAGGCCGAACAGCAGCATCACCCCCTTCAGCAGGGGCACCTGCCCCACCAGCCCGCAGACCACCAGCAACAGCAGGCTGACCAGGATGAGCTGGCAGCCGAGCCGGGCGGTGGGCAGCTTGCCGAGCCGGGGCACCACCCAGAGCCCGGCGGCCACCAGGCCCAGCAGCGTGCCCACTCCCCAGAAGGTGGTGAGCAGGGCGGTGGCGGAAATCGGCATGGCGAACACCTCACCCCCGAAGCTCTCGAGGATCGGATCCTGGATGAACAGGGCCATGGTGAAGAGCACCAGGAAGCCGAAGAACACCGCCACCTGCCGGCTGGAGGTGATCAACGCCCACGACTGGCCCAGGGTGATGGCATCCTCGCGGTGGGGTGACGCCGGCAACGAGGCCGTTTCTGGCTCGGAGTGGACTGGCAGGCGGCGCGGGGCTTCCATGCCGGCGATCGCCACCAGGGTGAGCAGCAGCACCACCGCCACCAGCCGTTGCATGAATCCGCTGAGCACCGGCTCGAGCACCGCCGGATCGGTGACCCCATCGAGGGAACGCAGCGACAGGCGGATCGCGATCGAGGCCACGATGATCCCCACGGTGAGCATGCACCAGAGCAGACTCACGGCCCGGGGTCGCTGGGTTTCGGTGGTGCGATCGATCACCAGGGCCAGATAGGGGGTGGTGGCCATCGACACCGCCAGTCCGTACAGGGCAAACAGGCCGGCGATGGCGGCAATCGAGAAGGCCGCCACCAGGGCGGACCCTCCGTCGAGCAGGCGGGCGGTGTGGAACACCAGGGGCACCGAGAGCAGGGCCAGCAGGCTGAACAGCACCGCCCCGAGGAGGATGTAGGGGAGCCGGTGGCGCCCGGCGATCGGGTGGTTGTCGGAGAGGTGGCCGAACAGCACCCGGCTGGGGGCCACGAACTGCTCACAGGCGAGAGCTCCGCCCACCAGCAGAGCGGGCAGGGTGAGCTCGGTGATCATCACCCGGTTGAGCATCCCCACGAACACCGCCGCCATGGCACCGACGCAGCCCTGAAACAGGCTCAGCCGCAGCACATCGATCCAACGCAGGGGGACCAGGGGCGATGCGGCCGGGGCCATGGCTCAGGAGAAACGGAGCAGGGGAGTCAGTTGACCGGATTGGCGTTGAAGGAGCAGGCGGGCTCGAGGGGCTGGGGCTCCACCGGAACGAGGATCTCGCCGGTGATGACAGGCCGTTCGGCCGGGAGCGACTGGGGCTTGCAGAGGGCGATCTGATCGAGGCCGGTGCGGCGGCGCATCTCGGCTAGGCGGCGGTTGTAGTCGCTGATGGCGCCGGCGTAGCGCACCTCGGCCTGGGTCAGGTCGCGCTGGTTGTCCACCACCTCCCGCTGGGTGGTGACCCCGGCCTGGAAGCGGAGGCGGGCGAGGCGCAGGGCTTCCCGGGCCGACACCACCTCCCGGGTGGTGGTGAGGATGTTGCGGTTGTTCTTCTGCAGCTCGTAGAAGCTGGTTTCCACTTCCTGGCGGATCGCATCCCGCTGCTCGGCGAAGCGGAAGCGGCTCTCTTCGGCCACCTGCTTCTGCTGGCGGTAGAGCGCCCGGGCGCGTCCTCCGTCGAAGAGGTTCCAGCTGAGGTTGAGACCGATGCTGTTGTCCACGTTCCAGCCGATCTCATCGGGGATCGGCTGCTGCACGAACTCATAACCACGGGAACGGCCGGCCCGCAGGGTGTTCACGATGTTGAGGAAGGGCTGCACCTCGCCGAGCTGGGTATTGGCAAGGCTGTTGGCGATGGAGATATCGAGCAGGGCGTTGTCCAGCTCTTCGCGGAAGGCATATGCCGCGATGATGCTCTCCTGCAGCGAGGGCAACCAGGTACCCACCACCCGGGCCGGCTCCTTGGCCGTGGGGGTGACGGTCTGGGGCAGGTCGAGGATCGCGGCGAGGGTGCGGCGCGCGATCGACTGGGCCGCCAGGGAGCTGGTGAGCAGCTGCTGGTCCCGGGCCAGCTGGGTTTCCGCTTCCAGAACCTCCAGCTTGGTGGCCACGCCGGCCTGGAAGCGGGCCCGGGCATCCCGCAGGCTCACCACCGAGGCCCGCACCGACTCCTGACCGATGCGCACCTGCTCGTCGGATTCCTGCAAATCGAAGTAGGCCTGCGCCGCCTGCAGCCGCAGGTCGCGCAGCCCGATCAGGTACTGGTTCTTGGCCTGCTCGAACTGGTCGCGGGCCGCGGCGATCTGGGGCACCCGGGTGGGGTTGATCAGCGACCATGTGGCCTGGAGGCTGGCTTCCATCGCCCAGATGCTGGTGATGGTGTTGCCGACCTCCTGGCCCGTGCCCGTGAGCGAGGAGCTGTACTGCTGACCGCCGGTGTAGGTGGGCAGCGCATTGGCATTCAGGTTGATGTTCGGGTACCAGAGGGCGATCTGGGCCCGCAGGTTCGACTGGGCCTGCTGCACCTGGCTGGCCAGGGCCTTGAGGTTGGGGTTGTTGACCTCGGCCAGCTGCTCCACATCGGAGAGCCCCAGGGGACGGAGCTCCTTGATCCGCACCTGCTCGGGCTTGGTCGGCAGACCGAGGGAGGCGGGGGCAGCGAGGGGCTGCAGTTCAGGGGTGAGCTGGGTGGCCGCCGGCGGCAGCACCGAAGGATCCGACTTCGGCCGCGGCCCCTTCACATCGGGCGCCAGGGGCAGGGGCTCGGGCTGGAACTGCAGAATCTCCTCCACACTCGCCGTGGAGGGGGCCGGGGTTTCGGAGGCGGCAGGAGCCGAGGTCGCCGCCGGGCTGGCTGGTTCCGCCTGGGCCGTGGTCGGAGGCGAGGCGGCGGAAGGTTTTTCCTCCGCCAGGGCCGAGGTGGCGCCGGTGGCGGGCAGGCCCACCATGGCGATCAGAGCTGCACGCAGTAGCAGAGAGCGCTTCACGCCGAACCTGAACCATCAAGAGGTGGGCGCAGCTTAGGCAGCACCCAACGGTTTGCCGAGGCAGACGGACACCAGATCGTCCGCCCCCTCCAACAGGGTGACCGGCACCGGCAAGCGGGCTTCCAGCTCCTCGAGGGTGAGGTCGTCGAGGAAGACGGGCTCCCCCTGGCGGAGCATCACCCGCGGCAGCAGCAGGGCCTGCCCGAGGGGTCGGTCCGCCAGGCCGGTGAGCAGATCGGACCCCGTGAGCAGCCCCGTGACCACCTGCTCCTGGCCCCAGTAGGGGCTGGGCAGGCCATGGAGGGTGAGGGTGAGTCCGTCCACGGCATTGAGCCGCTCTACCACCGGCTGCAGGGCCTCCGCCACCAGGCGGCCCACCACCCAGCTGTAGTGCCGGGCGGGGGCCACCGCCGCCGGCAGGGAGGTGGTGGCGGCATCGAGCTGCTCGAGGAAGGCGCGGATGCTCCCCACGCCGTTCTCCTGCTGGGGCAGATCTTCGTAGGTGGCCCGCGGCGGCAGGGGCAGGCCCGCGATCAGGTACCACTCATCCGAGAGCCAGGCGAAGCGGCTGCCCAGGCGGCTGGCGAACTCCCGCTGCAGCGGCTCGACCCGCTCCACCACCGCGCGGGCGCAGGCCCGATCGACCGGCACCAGGGCGTCACCCGCCGGACGAAAGCGGGTGAGCCCCACCGGCACCACCGCGGCGGAGAGCACCGCCGGCCAGTCGCCGGCTCCGAAGCCGGCCAGATCCCGCAGGGTGCGCTCCAGGGCGTCCCCATCGTTGAGGCCCGGGCAGACCACCACCTGGGCATGGATCTGCAGCTGGCGCTCGGCGAACCAGGCCAGCTGCTCCATCAGCTGCCCCGCCCGCGGGTTCACCAGCAGGCGGCTGCGCAGGGCGGGCTCGGTGGCGTGCACTGACACATACAAAGGAGAGAGCCGCTGCTGCTCGATGCGCTCCCAGTCGGCGGCGGTGAGGTTGGTGAGGGTGAGGTAGGAGCCGTACAGGAAGCTGAGGCGGTAGTCGTCGTCCTTGAGGTAGAGGCTGCGCCGCCGGCCGGGGGGCTGCTGGTCGATGAAACAGAAGGGGCAGTGGTTGTTGCACTGCCGCAGGCCATCGAAGAGGGCCTCGGTGAAGCCCAGCCCGAGGCCGTCGTCGGCGTCCTTCTCCAGCTCCACCCGATGGAGCGAGCCGCCGGCATCGAGCACCTCGAGGGTGAGTTCCTCCTCGCCGCAGAGGAACTGCACATCGATCAGGTCGCGGGGGCGCACGCCGTTGATGCTCACCAGCCGGTCGCCCACCTCGAAGCCGAGCTCCTCGGCGATCGAGCCGGGCTCCACCCGGGCCACCTCCGCCGGCTGGGGCTGGCGCCCCGCCGTGGCGGCCTCCACGGTGAGCTGGGCGCTGGGTTCATTCCACACGGTGCACCTCCCGGCCCGACAGGGCGAACCTTGCCCTGATCCTGGCGGACGGGGCGGGGGGCACGGGCACGGGGCAGGGCCTCAGCCGTTGCCGCGGGCCACCCACTGCAGCAGCAGCAGGCCGAAGATCAGCCGGTAGCCCACGAAGATCCAGGTGCTGTGGCGCTGCAGGAAGCGCAGCAGCCAGGCGATCGCCAGCCACGACACCACCGCCGCCGACAGGATGCCGAGCAGCATCGGCACAAGCCCACCCCCCGCCGGGCTGGTGAAGGCACTGGAGAGCTCGGCCAGCCCCGCCAGGGCGATCGCCGGAATCCCCAGCAGAAAGGAAAAACGCGCGGCGGCCGGACGCTGCCAGCCATCGAAGAGGGCGGCGGTGAGGGTGCTGCCGGAGCGGGACACCCCGGGGATCAGGGCGAGCATCTGGGCCAGCCCCACCAGCAGGCCGTCGCGGGGGCGGGTGTCGTCGAGGGTGCGGCGGCGGCGGCCCACCAGTTCGGCCACGGCCAGCAGCAGGGCCATCACGATCGAGACGATGGCGATCGAGGTGAGCCCCCGCAGCGGGGAGGCTTCGTAGCCGGGCCAGAAGCGCTTGATCGCCAGGCCCGCCAGCACGATCGGCACGGTGCCCAGGAGGATGGCGCAGCCGAGCTGGGCCGCGGGGGCACTCCAGTCGCGCCGCCGGAAGGCGGACGCCATCGCCGCCACCACCTCCGCCAGGTCGCGGCGGAAGTAGGCGAGTACCGCCGCGATGCTGCCCAGCTGGATCACCGCCGTGACCGCCACGCCGGGGTCACCCCAGCCCAGCAGCACCGGCACCACCTTCAGGTGGGCCGTGCTGCTGATCGGCAGGAATTCGGTGAGCCCCTGCACCACCCCCAGCACCAGGGCATGCCAGGAGGCGGTCCAGAGGTCGAGGGTGGCTCCCCCGGGGGCGGAGGCAACGGCGGCGAGGGCCATGGGGGAGCGAAGGGCCAGCCCCAAACCCTATGGCGGCCCAGGCCCTGCGCCAGCGGGGCTCCTCCCCTTAATGTTGGCCAACTTTCTTCACATCCTTGGTGATCGGGGTTCCCACCGGCCTGCGGCCCTCCTCCAGCGCGGAAGCCCTCACCGTGGTGCCCGGCGCGGGTCTGCTGGGATCCGGGACCCTGCTGCCGGCCCTTCACAACGCCCGTCCCCTCGGGCTCTCCAGCCTGGCGGCCCTGCTGGTGAGCCTGCCGGTGTTTCTGCAGGCCCCCTGGGTGCGGCTCGATCCGGTGGGATCCACCCTCTTCACCGCCGTGCTGCTGCTGGTGGGGGTGCTGCTGGAGCGGCGTGGGGAGGCGACCTGGAAGAACAGCGGCAGCATGCTGGTGGGCTTTAGCGGCAGCTGGCTGGCGGGCTCCCTCTTCTGGGGCTGGTGCCGGCTCCATCCGCTCTGGCACCTGCCGATCGAGGCCTTCGCCCTGCCCCTCGCCCTGGCGGGGCTGGGACAGGCCCGCTGGCGGCTGGGCTGCGCCTTCTACCTGGGCTCGCTGCTGGGCACCGCCTGCACCGACGCGGTGATGGCCCTGACCGGGGTGATGCGTCAGTGGCCCCTGGTGCTGCAGGCCCCCCCGGCGCAGGCTCCCCTGCTGCTGCAGCAGGCCGCCCTCACGGTGCTCCGGCCCTTGCCGCTCTCGACGGTGCTGCTGGCGGCCGCGGCGATCGTGCTGCTCTGCCGCCGCCTGCGGGAGCGCGGCCCGGCCTGGCGCCTGGGGGCCGCCAGCCTGCTCACCACCCTGGTGGTGGATGGGCTGTTTCTGCTGGTTTCCCTGCTGGCTCCCCACCTCTCCGGGCTCGTCTGAGCCGCACCCCAAGGGGAGGCCAGCCGGCAAAGCTGAAGTTCTGCAAAAGCCCACGGGGCCGCAGCGGGTGCTTGCAGGTGCCCTCTGTAACGTTGTTGGCCTGGCGGCACCCTGTCGCCCCATGTCCCGGATTCAATGACCCGTATTCGAGGGAGAGTGGAGATGAAACGGCTGGTTGCCTGGCTGCTGGGCGGGGTTGCCATGTTCGGCCTCCTGGCATCGCTGCTGCTGCCTTCCGCAGCCTGGGCCGAGGAGCTGCGCAACGTGGCCGACGACAAGATCGCCGAGACCGCCGGCAAGGTGGATCTCAACAACGCCTCGGTGCGCCGGTTCCAGCAGTATCCCGGCATGTATCCCACCCTGGCGGGCAAGATCGTTCTGGGCGGTCCCTACGAGAATGTCGACGACGTTCTCAACCTCGATCTCACCGAACGGCAGAAGGAGCTGTTCGAGAAGTACAAGGAGAACTTCACCGTCACTCCACCGTCGATTGCCCTGAACGAGGGCTTCGACCGCATCAACGATGGCGTCTACCGCTGAGCCTTACCATTCCTCTCCGGTGCAAGCCGTCGGGCCCTCCCGGCGGCTTTTTTCATGGGCGTAGCGATCCCGGGGCAACGGCAATGAGCCACGCATGAGGCAAGCGGCGACGGTGGACCCAGGGGCCAGCGACCCAAGGGCCGGTGATCCGGGAGCCGGCGGGCTCGACTCCCCGTTCCGGCGCAGCTGGGATGTGGTGGTGGTGGGCGGCGGCGCGGCCGGTCTGATGGCCTGCCTGGAACTGCCATCCGCGCTGCGGGTGCTGCTGCTGAGCAAGGACAGCGAGCCCCGCTCCGCCAGCCGCTGGGCCCAGGGGGGCATCGCGGCGGTGACACGCTCCGACGACAGCTTCGAGAGTCACATCCAGGACACCCTCCAGGCGGGCGCCGGGCTGTGCGATCCGGCGGCGGTGGAGCTGCTGGTGCGCCAGGCGCCGGCCTGCGTGGAGCGGCTGCTGGAGCTCGACATGGCCTTCGACCGCCAGGGGGAGGAGCTCAGCACCACCCTGGAGGCGGCCCACAGCCACCGGCGGGTGCTGCACGTGCAGGACCGCACCGGCGGCGCCCTGGTGGAGGCCCTGGAGCGGCGGGTGCTGCAGCGACCGGGGCTTGTCTGCCTCAAGGGGGCCCTGGCGCTGCAGCTCTGGATGGAGGCGGGCCGCTGCGTGGGGCTGCAGATGCTCCACCGGGGCGAGCTGGGCTGGATCCGCGCCGGGGCGGTGGTGCTGGCCTGCGGCGGCGGCGGCCACCTCTTCGCCCACACCACCAATCCCTCCCAGTCGAGCGGCGACGGGGTGGCGATGGCCTGGCGGGCCGGCGCCGAACTGCGGGACCTCGAATTCGTGCAGTTCCATCCCACCGCCCTGATGCTGCCGGGGGCGCCCCACTTCCTCATCTCCGAGGCGGTGCGCGGCGAGGGCGGGCGCCTCGGCGATGGGCGGGGCGGCAGTCCGGTGGAGCGGCTGGTTGGAGGCGATCTGGCCCCCCGCGACCAGGTGAGCCGGGCCCTCGCGCGCCGGATGCGGGAACTGGGCACCGACCACCTCTGGCTCGACCTGCGGCCGGTGGGCCAGGAGCGGCTGGAGCGGCAGTTCCCCACGATCCTGCGGCGCTGCCGCGACCTGGGGCTGGATCCGGCGGCGGCTCCGATCCCCGTGGCTCCGGCGGCCCACTACTGGATGGGGGGCGTCGCCACCGACCTGCAGGCCGCCACGAGCCTGCCCGGGCTCTACGCGGTGGGGGAGGTGGCCTGCACCGGGGTGCACGGCGCCAACCGCCTGGCCAGCAACTCGCTGATGGAATGCCTGGTGTTCGCCCGGCAGTTGCGGCATCTGCAGCCCCGCACACCGGCGGAGCCCCCAGCGCGCGGGGGCCGGCCGCGCAGCCTCACGGAACTGGCGCCCGGCCTGCAACTGCCCACGCCCGAGGTGCTGCTGCCCCGCATCGAAGCCCTGCGGCAACTCTGCTGGCGGGAGGCCGGGGTGGAACGCCAGGGCTCCGGGCTGCGCGACGCCCTGGCGTGGGTGCAGGAGCGGGCAGGGCGCTGGCCCTCGGGCTCGATGGCCACCACACTGCAGCGGCTGGAGCCCGGCGACCAGCTCCTGCTAGAGCCGGCCGGGGTCGCGGCCCTGCAGCGCTGCCAGAACCTGCAGCAGCGGCTGGTGCTTGCCGAACGCCTGATCGAGGCCGCCCTCTTCCGCCAGGAGAGCCGCGGCGGCCATTACCGCACCGACGCGCCCGCCCCCCAGCCGTTCTGGCAACGCCATACGGCGCAGCGCCTGGGCCAGCCGGTGCACACCGCGGCGGTGGGGCAGGCGGTGCGGCCTGCCCCTGGCACCGCCGCCGCCTGAGCCGCCTCAGGGAGGGCCGGCGCCGGAGAAGCCGCTCAGCACGCGCAGCTGCTCGAGGGTCTTCACGCCCGAATCGAGCTTGCCGCTGATCTCCCAGGTGGGGAAACCCTCCAGCTTCTTGGTGTCGCAGAGCTCCTTCTGGCTGTTCTGGCCATCGGCGGCGCACTCGATCACCTTGAGCCTGGCCGTGGCCTCCTTGCCGAACAGCTCCTTCTGCTCATGGCAATGGGGACACCAGTAGGCGGTGTACATCACGGCGCCCGTGCGGGTGAGGTGCTCGGCCAGGGCCAGGGCCTCCGGCGAACTGGTGCTGGTGACCGGCGGCGGCGTGCCGCCCGTGGTGGACACGGCGGGGCGATCCACCGAGGCGGCCCAGCCCAGCCCCAGCAGGGCCACCAGCAGCACCACCAGCACCCCGCGGAACAGCAGCTGGCCGCGGTCTTCCCAGCCCCCCTGCAGCAGGCTCAGCACACAGAGCCCCAGGCTGAGCACGGCCGAGAGCACACAGAAGAAGCAGAAGGCCTGGATCTTGAACTCCATCAGGCCCATCAGCAGCAGGCTGAACACCGCCATCGCCGTGGACAGCAGGAACAGCCCCCAGCGCCCGGCGGGCAGCAGGCGGGTGCGCAGCTCGCCGCGGGTCACCAGGGCCAGCACCGCCAGCACCAGAACACTGAAGTAGGCGAGAAAGCCGAACAGCGACAGCGGCTGGCCGAGCACCGTGCCCCAGGCGCTGTTGAGCACCTTGTCGCAGCCCTCGGCGCCCCCCGGGCACACCAGGGGGCCCAGCAGCCCCCAGCGCTTGAGGGTGATGGAGCCGGTATCGATGGAGCCGATGGTGGCCAGCAGGGCCATCAGCACCCACACCCAGCGCCGGGCCGGCTCCGTGGGCCGGCGGCTGCTGAGTCGACTGCTGAGGAGACTCGACGTCACGGGAGCCGGAAGCACTGCTGCGATTCTCGCAGGGAGCTTTTGGCTCCGGCAGACCGGGGAGGTTGCGTAGGGTGGTGGATTGGCCCGTCGCCTGCGGGACCCGCAACCCGCCCTGCCCCCTCCCCTGCCCATGTCCTCCTCCAGCCAGTCCAGCCGGCCGACCTCCGCGGCCCGGAGGACCGTGGCCTTCGCGCACCTGGGCTGCGAGAAGAACCGGGTGGACACCGAGCACATGCTCGGGCTGCTGGCCCAGGCCGGCTACGGCGTGAGCGCCGATGAGCGGGACGCCAGCGTGGTGGTGGTGAACACCTGCAGCTTCATCCAGGACGCCCGCGAGGAATCGGTGCGCACGCTGGTGGAACTGGCGGAGCAGGGCAAGGAGCTGATCATTGCCGGCTGCCTGGCCCAGCACTTCCAGGAGGAGCTGCTCGAGAGCCTGCCCGAGGCCAAGGCGATCGTGGGCACCGGCGACTACCAGCACATCGTGAGCGTGCTGGAGCGGGTGGAGGCCGGCGAGCGGGTACACCAGGTGAGCGCGAATCCCACCTTCGTGGGCGATGAGCACCTGCCCCGTTACCGCACCACCAGCGAGGCGATCGCCTACCTGAAGGTGGCCGAGGGGTGCGACTACCGCTGCGCCTTCTGCATCATCCCCCACCTGCGCGGCGACCAGCGCTCCCGCCCGATCGAATCGATCGTGGCCGAGGCGCAGCAGCTGGCGGCCCAGGGGGTGCAGGAGCTGGTGCTGATCAGCCAGATCACCACCAACTACGGCCTGGACCTCTACGGCGAGCCGCGCCTGGCGGAGCTGCTGCGGGCCCTGGGGGAGGTGGAGATCCCCTGGATCCGGGTGCACTACGCCTACCCCACCGGCCTCACGCCCGAGGTGCTGGCGGCCTACCGCGAGGTGCCCAACGTGCTGCCCTATCTGGATCTGCCCCTGCAGCACAGCCACCCCGAGGTGCTGCGGGCGATGAATCGCCCCTGGCAGGCGGACGTGACCGGGGGACTGCTGCGCCGCATCCGCGAGCAGCTGCCCGAGGCGGTGCTGCGCACCACCTTCATCGTGGGCTTCCCGGGGGAAACCGAGGAGCACTTCCAGCACCTGCTCGATTTCGTGACCGAACAGCGCTTCGATCATGTGGGCGTGTTCACCTTCTCGCCGGAGGAGGGAACCCCCGCCGCCGCCCTGCCGGATCAGGTGCCGGCCGCCGTGGCCCAGGAACGCAAGG
>JBJTWS010000374.1:0-6895 GCA_046081905.1 Synechococcus sp.
GCCGGTATTCGGTCAGATCAAGGGCGCCAGGGGACTGGATCGCTTCTGCCTGCGCGGCCTGGAGAAGGTGAACGGGGAATGGGCGCTGATGGCCACCACCCACAACCTGCTGAAGCTGTTCCGGGCCTCGATTGCACCGGCGTGAGGGCCTGGTTCAGTTCGCTCGAACTGAGAAGAGGTATCCCTGAAGCTCAGGAGCTGCATGTCGACGCTATGGCCCCAGCACAACACGCGACACGCTCCTAGTCAGGCCGCCTCGGTGAGAACAGGCTGGTCGCTGAGAACCGCCTTGTCACTGAGAACAGCCTCGTGGGGCATCACGCTGCTGGCGAGCAGATCGCGCAGGTTCTCTCCCTCGATCACCTCCTTCTCGAGGATCTGCTGCGCGATGGCCTCGAGCAGCTCGCGGTTGTGGCGCAGGATCGCCAGGGCGCGGTCGTGGGCGCGGTCCACCAGGGTGCGCACCTCCTTGTCGATCGCCTGGGCCGTGGCATCGCTCACCGCGCGGCGGGGATTGTTGCCACCACCGAGGAAGCGGCTGCCGCCCTGCTTGTCGTAGGCAAGGGGGCCGAGGGTCTCACTCATGCCATAGGTGCCCACCATCTGCTCGGCGATGTCGGTGGCGCGCTGCAGGTCGTTGGCGGCGCCGGTGGTGACCTCGCCGAAGATCAGCTCCTCGGCGCTGCGGCCGCCCAGCAGGGTGGCGATCTGCCCTTCGAGATCCTCCTTGGAGTTGAGGAAGCGCTCCTCGGTGGGGAGCTGCAGGGTGTAGCCGAGGGCACTCATGCCGCGGGGCACGATCGAGATCTTGGCCACCTTGCTGCCGCCGGGCATGAGGTGCCCCACGATCGCGTGGCCCACCTCGTGGTAGGCCACCACCTTCTTCTCCTCGGGCTGGAGCACGCGGCTCTTCTTCTCAAGGCCAGCCACCACCCGCTCGATCGCCTCGTTCAGGTCGCCCTGCTCCACCGCGGTGCGGTAGGAGCGGGCCGCCAGCAGGGCAGCCTCGTTCACCAGGTTGGCCAGGTCGGCACCGGCGAACCCGGCGGTGGCCTGGGCGATCCGATCGAGATCCACCCCGCCGGCCAGCTTCACCTTTTTAGCATAGATGTCGAGGATCGTGCGGCGACCGGAGAGGTCGGGACGGTCCACCAGCACCTGCCGGTCGAAACGGCCGGGCCGCAGCAGGGCCGCATCGAGAGTCTCGGGCTGGTTGGTGGCGGCCAGCACGATCACCGGCTTGTCCTTGGCGGCGAAGCCATCCATCTCGGTGAGCAGCTGGTTGAGGGTCTGCTCCCGTTCGTCGTTGCCGCCCACCACACCCATGGAGCCGGCACGGCTCTTGCCGATCGCATCGAGTTCGTCGATGAAGATGATGCAGGGCGCCTTCTTCTTGGCCTCCTCGAACAGATCGCGCACGCGGGCCGCGCCGGCGCCCACGAACAGCTCCACGAATTCGGAGCCGCTGATGATGAAGAACGGCACGCCCGCCTCACCCGCCACCGCCTTGGAGAGCAGCGTCTTGCCGGTGCCCGGGGGGCCCACCAGCAGCACGCCCTTGGGGATGCGGGCGCCGATGGCGGCGTAGCGCTCAGGTGTCTTGAGGAAATCGACGATCTCGGTGAGTTCGGCCTTGGCCTCATCCACCCCGGCCACGTCGGCGAAGGTGACCCGTGATTCCCCATCGGGCACGTACACCTTGGCCTTGCTCTTGGTGAAGCTCAGGGCGCCCTGGGCGCCGCCGCCCATGGAGCGGCGGGCGAAGAACTGCAGCACCAGGATGAAGATCAGCGGCGGCACCACCCAGCTCAGCAGGGTGGTGAAGAAGCTGGGCTTGCGCGGCGGCGCCGCGGCGAATTCCACGCCGTGCTGCTCGAGCCGCTGGGGCAGATCCATATCGAAGATGGGGGTGGTGGCGAGCACCGTGGGCGCCCCCTCCTCCTCGGCCTTCTTGAGCTCGTAGCGGATCTGGTCCTGGGTGATGTAGGCCCGCTGCACGTTGTCGTCGTTCACCTGGTCGATGAACAGCGAGTAGGGCACCCGCGGCACCTGCATCGCCTGGGGCGGCAGGAAATTGCTGAACAGCAGCAGCACGCCGAAGCCGATCAGCACCAGATTGATCAGCCCGAACCGACGATTTGGTCGGTTGTCGTCCTGGCGGATGGGCATCGTGGGTCACCCCGAGGTGGACCCAAGCTAGGGGGCACCCCGCGGCGGAAGCACGGCCGCGGGGTTGGGACAACCGAACGCCACCCCCCTGCCGGCGCGCCGCGGGGCCCGCACAATGCACCCTGCCGAACCCGGTCGATGCCGCTGCCCCTGCTCGGTCCCCTCCAGCTCGACCCGGCCCAGCGGCGGCTGCGCCGACACCGCTTCTACCGCCACCTGCTGCTGCTGAACCTGTTCATCCTGGGGTGCTTCAGCCTGCCGGCCCCGCTGAACCGGCTCGGCCACTTCGGCTACACCCTCACCCTGCTCGCCCTGATCGTGCAGCTGCAGGAATCCCTGCGGCCCGGGGGGCGCCGCAGCGACGACCGGCCCTTCCGCCTGGCGGGCCTGGCCTGCCTGGTCTCGATGCTGTTCTGGTCGTTCACCCCGGTGGAGATGCGCAACAGCGGGCTGCCCCTGCTGCTGCTGGTCACGGTGTTCATCGCCTGGTGCCTGAAGCGGCTGATCGCGTACCTCTCCGAGGAAAAGCTGATCAACCAGGAGGTGCTGGTGGGGGCCGTGGCCGGCTACCTGCTCATGGGGCTCACCGCCGGGCTTATGGTGACCGTGCTCGAGACCGTTTCCCCGGGCAGCTTTCTGGGCGCCGGCGACCAGGGTGCCCTGAGCACCCCCAGGCAGGAACCGGAGTGGGGGATGGTCTGGGACATCGATTTCGTGCGGCTGAACTACTACGCCTTCGTGTGCCTCTCGACCCTGGGCTTCGGCGACATCCTTCCCCAGACCGGTGCGGCGCAGATGCTCACGGTGCTGTTCACCGTGGTGGGTCCGGTGTACATGGCGGTGGTGATGGGCATCCTGATCAGCCGCCTCACGGTGCAGGGCAACGAGCTGATCCAGACCCGGCAGCACCAGGAGCCCCAGCCCGGGCAACCCCCAGCGGGGGAGTCCCCAGCGGGGGAACCGCCGGCCTAGGACGGGGAGGCCGCACCCCCCGCCATGTCCCTCGAACAGCTCGACGCCTTCCTGCTCCATGCCCGCCAGGACGCGGGGCTGCGCGACCGGCTGGGCCAGCCCCTGGAGCTGGAGGAATTCCTGGCCCTGGCGCGGGCCGAGGGCTTTGCCGTGCAGGAGAGCGACGTGCTGGCGGCGCAGCAGCGGGAGGAGGCGGGGCTGAGCGATGAGGAACTGCAGCACCGGGTGGCCCACGACGCCTGCCGGCTGCGCACCTTCATTCCGAGCTGACCTCGGCGCCGGCGCCCGCCCCCAGCAGCAGCCGGGTGGGGAAGGGCATCGAGGCGCCGCAATCGGCCACGACCCGGCCGATCCGCTGCAGCAGCTCCTGCTGCAGATCGAAGTAGGCATCGAGGCTGCCGTCGGAGAAGCATTCCAGCCGCAGATCCAGGCTGGATTCGCCGTAGCCCACGAAGTGCACCCGCCGGGGCAGGGAGACATCCACGCCGCTCACCTGCTCCAGCTCCCGCCGCAACCTTGTGACGATCGTCTCCAGCAGCGGCTGGTCGTCGTAGCGAACGCCGAAGTTCACCAGCACCTGGCGGTGGTCGCGGCGGGCGCCGTTGAGGATGGCGCTGGTGGCGAAGGTGGCATTCGGCACGTAGAGGGGCTGGCGGTCGGGCGTGATCAGCTGGGTGTAATACAGGCCGATCTGCTGCACCGTGCCCTCGAGCGACAGGGCGGGCAGCCGGATGAAATCACCGATCACGAATGGGCGGTGGAGGTAGAGCATCACCCCGCCCAGCAGGTTCTCCACCAGGGTGCGGGCCCCGAAACCGAGGGCCGCGGCGCCGAAGCCGCTGGCGGTGATCAGCACCGTGAGCGACACGCCCAGCAGCCGCAGCACCTCCAGGGCCGCCAGCAGCAGCACCGCGCCACTCACCAGCTTGTTGAGCACATCGAGCAGGAAGGCCCGATCGGCCGCGCTGCGCTGCTGCCACCAGCCGGGGTGCTCCGCCGCATGGGCCAGCAGGGTGCCCTTGCAGCGCAGCACCGTCCAGACCAGGCCGAGGGTGAGCACCACCTGGCGCACCTCGGTGCCGTTGCGGCTGAGGTCCCAGCCGAGCCGCTCGAACAGCCACCACACCAGCGTGCCCGCCGCCAGGGTAAGGGCCACACTCAGGCGGGCCCGCACCAGCAGGCGGCGCAGCAGGCTGCCGGAGGGAGTGAGCCGGGCCAGCAGCTGCAGCCCCACCCAGCTGACCAGCGCCAGCAGGCCACCGCCCAGCAGCAACGCGAGATCAAGGGGGAGGGAGGGGAGCATCCAGACCAGCCGGCAATCGCCAGGGGACCACACAACCGCCGCCGCCGGCAAGGCCGGGAGATCAGCCGGCGGGGGCCTGAAGGCGCCAGAGCAGGTCGTCGCCGAGGCTGCGGGGGGGATCGCCGAGCCAGTGGGGCACCTGCTCCATGGCGGTGTAGCCGAGCTCATCGAGGGGGGTGCGGGCCGGCAGCCCGCCCATGGGCCGCGGCGCGATCACCGCGGCGATCTCCTGCACAGCGCCGGCCCGGAGGGCCGCCGCCGCCAGGGTGGGGCCGCACTCCCACAGCACCTGGTTGCAGCCCCTCTGCCCCAGCTGGCTCAGCAGCTCCAGCGGTTCGCAGCGGCTCAGCACCAGGCGCTCCACCCCGAGCGCATCGAAGCGGAAGCGGCGGCGGGGCGGGGCCCCGTAGCCATGGGCCACCAGGGTGGGCGCCACGCCCTGGTCCCAGAGCTGGGCCGAGCGCGGCAGGGCGAGCTCGCGGCTGAGCACCACCCGCAGGGGCTCAGGGGAGCGCTCGCCGCGGCTGGTGAGCAGGGGATCGTCGGCCCGCACGGTGCCACCGCCCACGATCACCGCATCGCACTGGGCCCGCAGCCGGTGCGCCCAGTGGCGGGCCGCCGGACCGCTGATCCACTGGCTCTCGCCATTCGGCAGGGCGGTGCGGCCATCCACGCCCATGGCCCACTTGAGGATGGCCCGGGGCCGGCCGGTGGCCACCCGGTGCAGGAAGGCCTGGTTGAGGCGGCGGGCCTCCGCCTCCGCCACCCCCACGAGTACCTGGATGCCGGCACTGCGGAGCTGGGCGATGCCCATGCCCGCCACCCGCGGATCGGGATCGGCCATCGCCACCACCACCCGCGCCAGGCCGGTCCGGATCACGGCCTGGCTGCAGGGGGGCGTGCGGCCGAAGTGGCAGCAGGGCTCCAGCGTCACCACGAGGGTGCCGCCCCGGGCCCGCTCACCCGCCTGCACCAGCGCCCCCACCTCGGCGTGGGGCTCACCGGCGGCCGCGTGGAAGCCCTCCCCCACAAGCCTTCCGGCGCGGTCGAGCACCAGGGCCCCCACCATCGGATTGGGGCTGGTGCGGCCGGCCCCGAGGGAGGCCAGCTGCAGGGCCCGCTCCATCCAGGGGAGCCAGCGGGCGGCGGTCATGGGGAGGGCTCCTGCGGCAGGCGGCGCCATTCGGCCACCAGGTAGGGGGGCACCGGCAGCTCGGTGAACACCCCCGGCAGCCGCAGCCGCAGGGGGCGGTCCTGCTGCAGATCCGCCAGCAGCGGCATCAGGTCGAATTCCGCCGCGGCAGCGCGCCCATCCCGGGCCAGGGCGGTGCTCTCCAGTGTGAGGTCCGGCAGCTCCCAGTGGCCGCGGCCGCTGCGCACCTCCAGGGGGGTGGGGTGATCGAGCCGCAACTTGCCGGGGTAGCCCACGATCCGCAGCCGCACCGGCCCCCCCACGGGCCCGGTGCGGTAGGCCACCACCTGCCAGCTGTGGGTGTCGAGATCCCGCAGGCTCTCGAGGCTGCGCACCACGGGGGTGCCGGTTTCATCCGGGTGGGCGTGCAGCTGTGCCTGGACCGGCGCGGGCCAGGCCAGCAGTACCGCGCCCAGCAACCAGCCCAGCAGACAGCCCAGCAGGGGACGGACGAGCAGTATCGGCATCAGCGCTCGGCGGTGGCCAGGGCGGGGCGTTCCGCGCCGGGGATCGGCTGCCACTGGGTGTGGGTGGCCCAGAGGGCCCAGATCGCCATCGCCCGCAGGTAATGGCAGGCCCGGAAGGTGCGCACCGCCGTGATCGCCTCCGGCGTGCGGAACTGCAGGCCACCGCTGTACACCTGCTCCACCACGGCGCCGGTGATGGCGAAGGCCGTGGGGCTGTCGCCCAGCAGGCGGTAGTAGGCCGCCAGGCCAAAGTTGATGCCGGTCCACACCTCCAGCGGGTGGGTGCCGTTGGGATCGAGGGGCGTGCCATCGCGGCGCAGGCCGTTCGCCACCCCCAGGCGGCCCCCCTCGAAGCGCTCGAAGCAGGCCTCCTTCACGGCCCCCAGGGCCGAGCGGGCCCGCTCCTCGGCCACCACCGGCGGCAGCTCCAGCAGGCGGGCGTAGAAGTCGCCGCAGAGCTGGTCGGCCATCACCACCGGTGTGCCGCTCTCGGCATCGATGTTGTAGTACTCGCCGTTCCAGAGCAGCGGGTCGAAGTTGGCGCGGCTCTGCACCAGCCAGCCGCTGAATGTGCGCTGCTCGCCCGAGGTGTCGAGCCCCATGGCGAGCTGCAGTTGCTGGGCCATCGCCAGTGCTGCCTCCAGGGCGGCGATCCAGAGGGCACCGCAGTAGGCGCTCACGCCCTTGAGCGGCCAGTCGTCGAAGGTCTGGTCCGGCGCGCCGCCGTTGTCGGGCAGGCCGTCGTTGTTGGCGTCGAAGGTTTTCAGATAGCGCAGGGCCTCGACGGCGGCG
>JBJTWS010000375.1:0-12665 GCA_046081905.1 Synechococcus sp.
CTCCGTCAGCGTGGCCACCCCTCGGCTGGAATCGATCACCTTCAGGTTGGTCGGGTTGGCGGCGGCGATCAGTTTGTCCAGAACGCCCTCCATGCCGAGCCCGTTCTTCACCAGCACCCGGGAGCGGCGCAGGGCCAGCAGGTCGCCGGGCTTGGCCTGGAAGTCGTGGGGGCCGAGGCTGGGGGGCACCAGGGTGGTGACCCGGGCGCAGCCCCCGGCCACGGCGCGGGTGAGCAGGGTGATCGGTAGCACCGTGGTCACCACCACCGGCCGCTCCGGCGCCGTGGCTGCCGCGCTGCTTGCCTCGGGGCCGGGCTTGCCCTGGGGGGTGGCGCAGCCGGCCAACAGCAGCGCCGCCGCCGCCACGGAACCGCGGCGCGCCAGGCGCGGGGAGGCCATGGGGAAACGCAAGGGATGAGAATCATTCTCGCAGCTCCGCCGTCTCGCGGCCCCGGCGGCCATGCTGCGGGGCTTCTGCGTGTCTGCGGCCATGTCCCAGCAGCCGATCGTGATCCTGGGCGGTTTCCTGATCACCGCCGAGGCCTACGAGCCCCTGCGGCTCTGGCTGCAGGAGCGCACCGGCCAGCCCGCGCTGCTGGTGCCCGCCACCCGCCTCGACTGGCTGCTCACCTCCTTTCCCCTCGGCTGGGCGCGGCTGCTGGATCGGACCGCTGCCCTGGTGGCCGCCCAGGCCGCCCGCTCCCCCACGGGACGCGTCACCCTGATCGGCCACAGCTCCGGCGGCGTGATGCTCCGCCTCTTCCTCTCCGATCAACCCTTCGAGGGCCGCCGCTACGACGGCAAGGCCTTGGCCGACACCCTGGTGATGCTCGGCAGCCCCCACACCGCCCGGCGGGCCACGGCGCTGCGTCAACGGGTGGCCCGGGAGCTGCCGGGCTGCCCCTACGGCGATGCCGTGCGGTACGTGTCGGTGGCGGGGGATCTCGCTCCAGCCGCGTTCAGCCCCACCGCCCGCCGGCTGGCTCCCTCCTCCTACCGGGCCATCAGCGGCGACGCGGAAGCCCGCGGCGATGGCCTCGTGCCGGTGGACTCGGCCCTGCTGGCCGGATCCGAGCCGATCACCCTGGCGGGGGTGGCCCATGGCGGCGCCTTCGGGCCCCGCTGGTACGGCACGCCGGAGGTGGCGGCCCGCTGGTGGCCCCTGGTCGCGCGCGACGGGGCTGCGGGCTAGTCGCGGCGGGGGGCGCCGCGGCGGGCGGCCAGCACCTCCTGCACCTGCCGCCAGGCCACCCCGTGGTGGGCCAGGGCCACCTGCAGGTGGAACAACAGATCGGCCGCCTCGCCGGCGATGGCGGCGGGATCGTTGTCCTTGCAGGCCATCACGAACTCGGCGCTCTCCTCGCCGATCTTCTTGAGGATGCGGTTGTCGCCCCCCTCCAGCAGCCTGTTGGTGTAGCTCCCGGCCTTGGGCCGCTCGCGCCGGTCCTCGATCACCCGCATCAGCTCGGTGCAGACGTCGGCCGGGGGCGGGGCAGCGTCGGCTCCACCGGCGCTCGGCTGGGGCCCCTCGTCGTAGAAGCAGCTGCGGGCGCCGGTGTGGCAGGCCACCGCGCCCACCTGCTCGATCGTGAGCAGCAGCACATCGGCGTCGCAGTCGTAGCGGAGGCCCCGCAGCCGCTGGAAATGGCCGCTGGTGGCACCCTTGTGCCACAGCTCCCGGCGGGAGCGGCTCCAGTAGTGCACTTCTCCAGTGGCGAGGGTGCGCTCGATCGCCTCCCGGTTCATCCAGGCCACCATCAGCACCGCCCCATCGAGCCAGTCCTGGGCCACGGCGGGGATCAGCCCGGCCGCATCGAAGCGCAGCTGGTCGATCAGCCCGGGGTCGGGGAGCTCAGCGGCGGGGAGCTCGGGGGCGGTCACGGCGGCGGCGGGCATCGGTGCCGGGTCATCCTGCCTGCGCGGCCCCCGCCGGGCCGCCCCACACAGCAGACTTGCCCCCGGTCCGCCGAGCCCCTTGAGCCACACCTGTTCCAAACAGTTCAGCGGCTACCCCTGCTGCCATCGCCAGTGGCGCCACAGCGGCCACTGCCGCTTCGTGCACGGCTACAGCCGCAGCTTCACCTTCTGGTTCCGCTCCCACCACCTCGATCCCCACGGTTTCGTGGTGGATTTCTCCGCCCTCGGCGAGCTGGAGGAGCAGCTGGCCCACCAGTTCGACCACACCTTCCTGGTGAACGCCGATGATCCCCTCCTGCCCGACTGGCGCCGCCTGCATGCGTGCGGTGCCCTCGATCTGCGGGTGATGGAGAACGTGGGCATGGAGGCCAGCGCCGAGCTGGTGTGGGGCTGGGCCAACACCCTGCTGCGCCAGCGGGAGCAGGGCCGTGCCTGCTGCTGGCGGGTGGAGGCCCGCGAGAACGAGAAGAACGCCGCCTGCTACGAAGCCATCCCCGCCTGGTTCCGCTTGGAGGCCAACGGGTGAGCCCCGCCCGCCTCGCCACCGCCTGGGCCCTCTTCCAGGGCCTGCTGATCGAGGCCCTGCCCTTTCTGCTGCTGGGGGTGCTGATCTCCTCGCTGGCCCGCTGGTTCGCCCCCGGCGGCCGCTGGCTGCAGCGGCTGCCCCGCCATCCCCTGCTGGGGCCGCTCACGGGCGCGGCCCTCGGCTTCGCCCTGCCCGCCTGTGAATGCGGCAACGTGCCGGTGGCCCGCCGCCTCCTGGCCGGCGGGGCGCCCCTGGGCACGGCCCTGGGCTTCCTCTTCGCGGCGCCGGTGCTCAACCCGATCGTGCTGGCCGGCACCTGGGCGGCGTTTCCGAACCAGCCCTGGCTGCTGCTGGCCCGGCCCCTGGGGGCTGTGCTGGTGTCCCTCGCCCTGGCGACCCTGCTGGCGCTGCTGCCGGAGGCCCGCCTGTTGCAGGGCGACCTGCTGGCGGAGCGACGGCTGCACCAGCCCCTCGCCAGCGTGAACCTGCTGGAGCGCAGCAGCGGGGTCCTGGGGGTGGATCCAGGCCAGACCCTGCCGGCCCTGGCGGCCGGGGGTCCGGCGCGGCCGCCCCTGGCGGAGGTGCTGCGCCACGGCAGCCAGGAGTTCCTCGATCTGGCGGTGCTGCTCGTGCTGGGCTGCCTGGTGGCCGCCCTGGTGCAGACGCTGGTGCCACGGGAGTGGCTGCTGGCGGTGGGGAGTGCCCCCACCCTCTCGATCGTGGCGCTGATGCTGCTCAGCCTGATCGTTTCGGTGTGCTCCAGCGTGGATGCCTTCCTGGCCCTGAGCTTTGCGGCCCAGGTCACCCCCGGGGCGCTGCTGGCCTTTCTGCTGCTCGGCCCGGTGATCGACCTCAAGCTGGTGGGCCTGCTCGGCCTGCTGCTGCGCCCCGTTGGGCTGGCCCTCACGGCCGCAGGCGCCAGCCTGGCGGTGCTCCTGATCGGGCAATGGGTGAACCTGTGGCGGGGATGACACGGGGATTGGGGCGCGCTCCCCTGTGGCGGGGCCTGGGCCTGGGGCTCTGGGGGATCGTGCTGCTGCAGAGCGCCGCCAGCGGCCGGCTTTCGCTGCTGCTGCGGGAGGTGATCCATCCGCTGGTGTGGCTGGCGGGGGGCCTGCTGGTGCTGCTCGGGGGGCTGCAGCTGGCCCTGGCCGGGCGCGCGGGCGCTGGGGCAGGAGCCGCCGCGGCCGATCGGGTGCGGCGCGGCCAGGTGCCGGTGCTGCTCGCCACCGCCGTGTTCGCCCTGCTGGTGCTGGCCCTGCCCCCCACCCCCTCCTTCGCGGATCTGGCCGGCCAGCGCCCGCGCGACACCACCAGTGAGGCGGGCCTCAGCTTTGTGCTGCCGCCGGCCCAGCGCAGCCTCACCGACTGGGTGCGGCTGCTGCGCAGCCAGCCCGATCCGCGCCTGTTCGTGGGGGATCCGGTGCGGATCAGCGGCTTCGTCCTGCCGGTGCCGGGGGAACCGCCCCAGCTGGCCCGGCTGCTGGTGCGCTGCTGCCTGGCCGACGCCACCCCCGTGGGCCTGCCGGTGCGCTGGCCCGCCGGAAGCCCCCGGCCCCGGGCCGACCAGTGGCTCGCCGTGGAGGGCCGCATGGGCCTGGAGCAGGGTCCTGGCGGCGAGCGGCTGGTGGTGCTGGCCTTCCGCATCCGCCCGATCCCGCGGCCGGCGAGGCCCCTGGAGCCATGAAGCCCATGGCCCTCGCCCTCGGCATCCCTGCGGCCCTGGTGGTGGTGCAGCAGCAGTGGCTGCTGCGGATGCCGCCGCGGCTCGAGGCCCTCGACCCCGCCCCGGCCAGCTTCGGTCCTGCGGCCCTGCGGGTGCGCTTCAGCCGGCCGATGGAGGCCGCCAGCGTCGCCGCCGCCAGTGGGCTGCGGCCTCCCCTGCCGCACCGCTGGCTGGGGGAGGGGGATGGGCTGCTCCTGAGCCTGGATGCCGGCCAGCGGGTGGGAGAGCCCCTGCAGCTGCAGCTGGCGGGCGAGGACCGACGCGGGCTGGCCCTGCGGAGCGCCGCCTGGTGGTGGGATCCGCGGCCACGGGTGCTGGCGGTGGTGCCGGTGGCCGGGGGGGAGCAGCTCCAGCTGCGGGAGCAGAACGGCCGCTGGCATCCCCTCTCGCCGGTGTGGTATCGGATCCTGCAGGTGCAACCGAGCGGGGGCGGCCGTGCGGTGGCCCTGGTGAGCCGCTCCCCGTCCGGGGAGCACCGCGTCTGGCGGCTGCCGCTGCGGCAGCGGAACCTCGTTCCCCTGGCCCAGGGGCTGGGGCCGGTGCAGCCAGGACGTCTGGAGCCCCTGTGGCCGGAGGGGCTGGTGTTCGCCCACCTCAGCGGCAATCCCCGCGGCGATCTGCTGCTCCAGGCCGGTAGCGGTGTGCCGGGGGAGTCGCTGCTGCGCCTCTGGCCCGCCGAGGGGGGCTCCCGCTCCCTGGATCTACCGGCCTCGGGGGGGGTGCATCTGCTGCCGGAGGGGGGAGCGGCGGTGGTGCCCCTGCCGGAGGGACTGGCCCTGGTGGATCTGCCACCCCGCCAGCCCCGACGCCAGATCCTTCCCGGCAGCCGCGACCTGAGCAGCTTCTGCCCCCAGGCGGGCCGGGCCCTGCTGGTGCGCCACTGGCCCGATTTCCGCCGCTCCCTGGAACTGGTGGAGCCGGGGCAGGCGCCGCGCCAGCTGTGGATCGGTTCCGAGGCGCTGATGGCCAGCGCCTGCGATCGCGGCGGCCAGCGGGTGTGGCTGCTGCTGCTGGAGGCCTCCGGGGCCCAGCGGCTCAGCCTGCTGGCCCTCGATCGCCAGGGACGGGTGCTGGGGCGCCGGCCGTTGCCGGGCTGGGAGCTCGAACCGGGCACCCCCCTGCAGTACGACCCCGCCACCGATCGCCTGCTGGCCACGCTTCGCCGGACCCGTGGAGCCGGCGGAGCCGGCACGCGGGGGCCGGCCCGGGCCGTGCTGATCGATGCCACGGATCTCTCGCTGGACCCCCTGGAGCGGCCGGTGCGGCAGGCGCTGTGGCTGCCGGCGGGGTAGAACGGCTGCCCGTCCGCCTGTCGCCCCCGCTCCATGGGTCCGCCTCCCACCTCCGATCGGCTTCCGCTGCGGCAGCAGGGTCTGCTCGAGGAGCTGCGGCGGGCGGATGCGGAACTCTCCGGCCAGGAGCTCCACGCCGGCCTGCGGGGCGGCCCCCAGGCGATGGGCCTGGCCACGGTGTACCGCCACCTGCGCCAGCTGCAGCAGCGGGGCCTGGTGCGCTGCCGCCACCTGCCCACGGGGGAGGCGCTCTTCGCCCCCACCGAGCGGGATGAGCACCACCTCACCTGCGTCGACTGCGGCACCTCCCTGGTGCTGCACCACTGCCCCGTCCATGGCCTGGCCCTGCCCGATGGCGACCTGGCCGGCTTCCAGCCTCTGTTCCACACGCTGGAATTCTTCGGCCTCTGCCGCGACTGCCGCCAGCGTCAGCGGAGCGAGGCCCCCCGCGACTGAGGCGGGCCCGGATCAGAAGCGGGCCGATCAGAAGCGGCCGGATCAGAAGCGGAAGGTGGTCTTCACCAGGCCGCCGAGTTGCTGGAAGCTGCCCCCCTCCGGCGTGGTCTGTCCCAGGGGACGGCTGAGGTAGAAGAGCGTCGGCGTCACCGCGATCGCGTCGGTGAGCTGGACCTTCACCCACCCCTCCCACATGAAATTGCCGTCGGCCGGGGTGTCACCCCCTTCGAGGCGGGTGGCGAAGGTGGGCTGCCCCACCGCCAAGCCGGCGGCATGGTCCCCCCCAGCAGGTTGAGCCACTGCAGGCCCACGCTCCACGACTGGCTGGTGAGCACCGCGCCGCTGGGCGCGTCGTCGTACGACGTGCGGTTCAACCCCCAGCCGGCGCTGATCGAGGGAATCCAGCCGCTCTCCTGCGGTTGCCAGGTGCCGCTGAGGGCGAAGGCATCGGTGCTGCCGGGCAGGCCGTAGCTCTCGAGCACGGAGGGGGTGCCGTACACCACCAGATCGTTGCCGTTCTGGATGCGGGACCAGAGGGCGGCCACGCTCCAGTTCTCCTTTCCGTAGCCGATCTGTACGGTGCCGGTGCCGCCGGCCCCGTCGGTGGCGATCCCGCCCCGGGCCGGATCGCCCTCCTGGCCGTTCGCCGCCACGTAGCTGGCGCTGAGGCTCAGCCCCGCCTCGCTCTGCCACCAGAGGCCGGCGCCGGCGCCGAGGTTCTTGTTGTAGGCCGCCGGCGCCCCGTTCAGGGTGAGCACGTCGAGCACGGTGGAGTCGGGGTAGGCGCTCGGCCAGAGGGCCAGCATGTCCTCCTGGCCCACCCGGGCACCGAGGGTGGCGGTGAAGCCGCCCCCCAGCGGCACTTGATAGAACAGCCGATCGATGCCCACCGCGTTCGGGCCGGCGTCCTCCTGGAAGGCGGTTTCCAGCTGGGAGAGGCTGGTGGGGCCGGCGCCGCCGAAGCTGTTGCTGTCGCCGTCGAAATTGCCGGCCCGCAGGGTGGTGCGCAGGAGGTCCTTGCCCGTGAAGGAGGTGTCGAGGTTGAGCTGCAGGTCGACATTGAACGTGGTGGCCCCGAAGCGGCGGCGGCTCTCCTCCACCAGCGCCGAGGCGCTGCCGCTGAAGGCATTGGCCCCCAGCAGGAAGGTGGCCAGGCCCGACAGTTTGGTGGTGGTGGAAAACGCCGTGGCCTCCAGTTCCCCCACCTTGGCCTCGAGGCCATCCACCCGGCCCCGCAGCACGGCGAGTTCCTTCTCGAACTCCCGCAGCAGCAGCCGCAGCTCATCGCTGACCTCGCTGATCCGATCGAGGCAGGCGTTGAGCAGGGCCGCGGCTTCGTAGCGGCTGAGGGCCTGCCCACCGCCGTAGGTGCCGTTGGGGAAGCCGGCCACGCAGCCGTAGCGCTCGATCAGGTTGCCCAGCGCCTGATAGGCCCAGTCGGTGGGGCGAACATCGGAAAACTGGCCGATGCTGCTCACCTGCTCCTGGCTCTCCGCTGAGGCGGGGGCGGCGTAACGGTGGATGCCCTCCAGGTTCAGCTCCCGGGCGCCGGCAGGGCCGCTGGAGAGCAGCAACGCCGCCCCCAGGGGCGCGAGACCGGCGCGGCACAGGTGGGTAGGGCTGGCCATGGAGGCGCTACGAATGGGAATCATTCTTTGTTGTTTTTGTTCAATCCGCTCAGAGGGCGGCGACCCGTTCCCGCACCGTCTGGGCCGGGAGCAGCGGGCGGGCAGGCGGCAGCGGACCCGGCCAGGCCGGTTTCAGGGCGGCGAAGGTGTCCGCGAGCTTCCGCTCCAGGGCCGGGTCGCTGCTGGCCAGTTGCGGGGCGATGCCGCGGAAGAGCTGCTCGGCGTAGAGCACGAAGCCGCGGGAATCCTGGTACTCCACGGTTTCGGCGATGCGCCCATCGGTGATCGAGGCGTCGTACTCGCTGGCGGCGGCATCGAGCAGCTGCCGGATCACTGGCACCACGAAGGCGGGGTCCTTGCGTTCCCGCTCCGGCAGCACAGCCAGGGCTTGATCGATCGAGCGGCTCGCCTCCTCCACGGCCTGGCCCGTGGCCGGCGCCGCAGGTGCCGTGCGGATCAGGTCCGGCAGCACCGTGAGCTTGTCGCGGAAGGGGGGTGCCCCCCGGCGGAGCAGTTCGGGTTCCAGGTCTGGGTAGAGCTCATCGGCGGGATGGGCCAGGTGCGGTTCGGCCTCCGCGGCCCGGCCCTGGGCCAGGAGCTCCCTGGCCACCAGCAGGTGCCCCTGCATCAGCCCCAGCCCGGCGGCGTAGCTCACGGCCGAGCCGGCATCGCCGGCCATGGCGTGGCTGCTCTCCCCGCCTTCGCCCCCCTCGCCCCCGGCGCCGCCGTGGAGGGCGGGCCCGCAGCCCACGGCCAGACCCGCCGCGGCGCTGAGGGCGAGGAAGAGTTCGATGGCGCGGCGTCCCTGGCCCATGGAATCCGAGGTGGCGGGAAGGAGCGATCCTCCCCGCGCAGCAGGCCGTGGCCGCGCCTGCGATCACCCCTCGATGTGACCAAAGGGACCGGCGCGGGTGCTCAGGCCCCGGAGGGCCGCGGCAGCACCAGGAAGTGGCCCATGCAGCCCCGCTCGGCGATCTGGTCCTGGTGGGGATGGAACATGTACATCCCGGGGTGGCGGTAGCGGAACTCGAGGATGTGCCGCTCGGCCACCCCCATGGTGACCACGTCGCCCATCTCCTCGGCCGTGCTGGAGAGGCCGCTGCGGTTCACCGCGAAGACGTTGGCGTGCAGGTGGAAGGTCACCGGACCGTCCCACTCGATCATGTTGAGCAGATAGAGGCGGATCGGCTCGCCCTGGTAGATGGCGATCGGCCGGTCGCGGTAGACGTTCGGAATCCCGTTGAAGGCGTAGAGGTCGTTCCGCCCCCGCCCCTGGAGGTCGTAGCCCCCCATCACCAGCACCATCTCGTCGGCGGGAGGGCGCGGGGTGGGGGGATCCACCACCAGCAGCCCGTACAGCCCCTTGCTCACATGGCGGGTCACCGGGGCCACGTGGCAGTGGTAGGGATGCACCCCCTGGGGTTCGGCGTCGAATTCGTACACCGTGCTGCGTCCGTGCCGGATCGGGCGGATGCCGTCCATCTCCGCCGGGTGGATGCCGTGGAAGTGGAGGCTGTGGGAGGTGCTGTCGTGGTTGTGGAACACGATGCGCAGCCGATCGCCCACCGTGCAGCGCAGCGTCGGGCCCGGCACCCGCCCGTTCACGGCCCAGGCCTTGAAGTCCACGGCCGGATTGAGGGGAAGCACGGTGGTGGCGGCGGTGAGCTCGAACTCCCGCACCCGCCGGCCCCCTTCCCAGCGCACGGTGCCGTGGTCGAACTGCCGCAGCACTGCCATCGGGTCGTAGGGCAGCCCCGCGGCGCTGGACTCCGGCGCCGCGGGGGGGTGCAGGGGATGCAGACCCTGATCCAGAGCGGGCCAGCCGCGGCGCTGCAGCATCCAGCCCCCCAGACCCAGACCGAGGCCTCCGGCCGCCAGGGGCAGCACCCGGCGCCGGCTCCAGCGGCGCGGCGGCGGCCCGGAGGCGATGGGGCCTGGCATGCAGGGGGTTTGGGAGCCCGGAACGACTGAATCTAGGCAGCGAACGGACGGCGCCTCGTCGGATGGAAGTGATCCGGCACGGGAGGAACATCGGTGCCCAAGGCGTGCATGATGGACAGATTGCGTCTGCCGTGTCTGCTGTGGATGTTGTGCTGCTTCCCTTCCCAGGCAGTGCGGCCATTGCTGGCAGGAGTGCAGAGCAGCCGTGATCCCGCCGGACCTGAGCGCTGTCGCGGACGTCGTGTGCCCTCCCTCCGCCACCGGCGACCCGCCGCCTGAGGAGGTTCCCGGTCTCACCCTGCTGCCGGCGCCTTCGATGGTTCCGGCCGAGCCCTTCCTGCTGCTGCCGGGTGACGGACTGCTGCTGGCGGGCTGGTCCCCGGCCGCCGATCCGCGGCCGGAAACGCTGCAGCTGATCTACGCGGACCGCGCCGCCCACGAGCTTCTGGGACCCACCTTCACGGGTGCGGTGGGTTGGCCCCTGGGGGAGGTTTGGCCCGAGCTGCCGCCCACCCTGGCCCCCCTGCTGCCCCGGCTGGAGGCGGAGGGTCCCTTCGATCTTCCCGTGAACTGGCAGGGGGAGGAGCAGCGGCTGCGGATCTTCCTCACCGACAACGGCGTGGGCGTGGGAATCCTGGCGGCGATGGGCTCCCCGCCCGGCGCTCCCTCCTCGGGGCCCGAGAATCTTTTCGGGCAGCGGCTGGAGCTGTTCGAGCGCCTGCTCCACGCGGTGCGGGATGTGGTGCTGATCACCACGGCCGAGCCCTTCGATCGGCCGGGCCCGGTGATCGTGTACGCCAACGCCGCCCTGCTGGCCCACACCGGCTACACCAGCCGCGAGGTGCTGGGGCGCAGTCCCCGCCTGTTCCAGGGGGCCGGCACCAATCCGATCCTCCGCTCCGGCATGCGGCAGGCCCTGCTGGCCTGGCACAGCTTCGAGGCGGAGCTGCTCAATTACCGCAAGGACGGCAGTTCCTACTGGGTGGACCTGGTGATCGCTCCCCTGGCGGATCCCTCCGGCTGGTACACCCACTGGATCTCGGTGCAGCGGGATGTTTCCGCCCAGCACAGGAGCCTGGAGAAGCTCAGCGATCAGGTCCACCAGGATCCGCTCACCGGGCTGCTCAACCGCCGCTCCCTGCCCGTGCAGCTGGAGCGGGCCCTGCGGCGGTTGGAGATCCTGCCCGGACGGGTGGTGGTGATGTTCATCGACCTCAACCGCTTCAAGGAGGTGAACGACTCCCACGGCCACCGCTGCGGCGATGCCCTGCTGGTGGCCGTGGCCGAGCGCCTGAAGGCGTCCCTGCGGCCGGAGGATGTGCTGCTGCGCTACGCCGGCGACGAGTTCGTGCTGCTGCTCGATCACTGCGGCTCCGAGGAGCACGCCCTGCAGACGGCCTGGCGGCTGGTGAGCAGCGTGGGCCAGCCGGTGCCGTTCGAGGACATCACCCTCGAGCCCGCCATCAGCGTGGGCATTGCGATCACCTCCAATCCCCACCAGAGCGGCGAGCAGCTGATCGAGTGGGCCGACCGGGCCATGTACCGCGCCAAGCGCCCCGATCAGCCACCGGTGGCCCTCTACGACCCCCTTCGCGACGGCGCAGATCCGGCCTGAGCGCCCGGCCTCCGCCTGACGGATTCCATCGGGGACCCCACAGTGGGGAGAGAGCCCCTGGCTGCGGCCGGCCTGCCCTGGATGGCGCACACCATCGATCACCCCCTGCGGCTGCGCACCCTGTGGGTGGCGTGGCTGCTGGCCATGCTCTTCCACGTGGACCTGGGGCTGATGCCCCTCTTCCATGGCCAGTCGCCGGAGATCGAGAGCCACGTGCCGGAGCACCTCCTGCCCCTGCTCTTCGACGCGATGCTGCTCTACTTCCTGCTGCCGCTGCTGGCGCTGGTGCTGCTCGCCTATGCAGCCAGTGATCCGGAGGCGGAGCGCCGTTGGCGCCCCTGGCGGCGCATCCATTTCTGGTTGAGCCTGGTGTACACGATCACCAACCTTCCCCACCTGGTGGCGGACATCCTCGTGCCCGATTCCCGACCCGATCAGGTGGCGTTGATGGTGGTGCTGGTGCTTCTCGGGCTGGCGATCAACCGGGAGGGCTGGCTCTGGTGGCGCCAGCTGCGCCCGCAGGGAAGCCCGGGCTGAAGGTTCCTCCCCGGCTGCCTACGCTGAGGGCCAAGCAGTTTCCCCGCCGTTCCATGCCCGCCGCCCCAGGTCGCGCTGCCGCCACGGCTCCGTCCCCGGCCCCCCGCGCCGCCGAGGCGGCCGCGCCGGTGCAGGAGCCCGGCAGCGGGGGTCTGCCGGTGACGATCCTCACCGGTTTCCTGGGGGCGGGCAAAACCACCCTGCTCAACCACATCCTCTCCAATCAGCAGGGCCTCAAGACGGCGGTGCTGGTGAACGAGTTCGGCGAGATCGGCATCGACAACGATCTCATCGTCACCACCGGCGAAGACATGGTCGAGCTCAGCAACGGCTGCATCTGCTGCTCGATCAATGGGGAACTGCTTGAGGCGGTGTATCGGATTCTGGAGCGGCCGGAGCCGGTGGATTACCTGGTGGTGGAAACCACGGGCCTGGCCGATCCCCTGCCGGTGGCGATGACCTTCCTCGGCAGTGATCTGCGCGAGCAGACCCGGCTCGACTCGATCATCACCCTGGTGGATGCGGAAAACTTCGGCGAGGACGTGCTGCAGGGCGAGGTGGGCCGGGCCCAGATTGTCTACAGCGACATGCTGCTGCTCAACAAGTGTGATCTGGTGCCGGAAGAGCGGCTGCAGGCCTTGGAGGAGCAGCTGCGCGGCATCAAGACCGACGCCCGGATCCTGCGCTCGGTGAAGGGGGAAGTGCCCCTGCCGCTGCTGCTGAGCGTGGGCCTGTTCGAGAGCGACAAGGTGGTGGCCCGCCAGCAGCAGGAGGCCGTCCGCAGCGCCGCCGAGACCAGTGCCGCCGACCACAGCGCCTGCGACCACGACCACGGCCACTGCCTGCACGACGACCACGGCCACCACGATCACGGCCAGGAGCACAGCCATCACGACCACAGCCATCACGATCACGCTCACCACGATCACAGCCACCACGATCACGGCCCCGCTGATCACCTGGCGATCGAGGGATTCACCTCCCTCTCCTTTGCGGCCGATGGCCCCTTCGCGCTGCGCAAGTTCCA
>JBJTWS010000376.1:0-3828 GCA_046081905.1 Synechococcus sp.
ACCAGCACCACATCGTCGATGTCGTCGGCAGTGAAGCCTGAATCCCGCAGGGCCCGCTGCACCGGGCGCAGCAGACGATCGAGCAGATCGGGGCAAAGCCCCTCGAAGACCCGCCGCTCGAGGGTGGTTTCGATGTGGAGGGGGCCCTCCGGACCGGTGGCAATGAAGGGCAGGGAGATGGGGGTGCTCTGCACGCCGCTCCGCTCGATCTTGGCCTTCTCCGCCGCCTCGGTGAGGCGCTGCAGGGCTTGGCGGTCGCGACGGAGGTCGAGGCCATGCTCCTGCTGGAAGCCGTCGGCCAGCCAATCGACGATGCGGCGATCCCAGTCGTTGCCGCCCAGCTGGGTGTCACCGCTGGTGGCCTTCACATCGAAGACGCCGTTGGCGATCCGCAGCACCGACACATCGAAGGTGCCGCCCCCCAGGTCGAACACCAGCACCCGTTTCACGGCGCTGCGGTCGAAGCCGTAGGCGAGGGCCGCCGCGGTGGGCTCGTTGAGGATCCGCTCCACGCTGATCCCCGCCAGCCGGCCGGCATCGCGGGTGGCCTGGCGCTGGGCATCATTGAAATAGGCTGGCACCGTGATCACGGCCGCCTCCACAGGCTCTCCTAGGTAGGTGGCGGCGTCGTCGACGAGCTTGCGCAGGATGCTGGCCACCAGCTCCTCGGGGGCGTATTCCCGCTCCGTGACGGGGCATACCACCCGCACGTTGCCCTGGTCGTTGGCGCGCACGGTGTAGGGCACCGCCAGACTGCCCTCGTTGAGCTCGTCCCAGTGGCGGCCCACGAAGCGCTTGAGGTTTGCGAGGGTGTTGCGCGGGTTGAGCACCAGCTGGCGCCGCGCCAGCTGCCCCACCAGCAGCTCCTGGTCGCGGCTGAAGCCCACCACCGAAGGGGTGGTGCGGCCGCCCTCGGCGCTGGCGATCACCTGGGGCCGGCCACCTTCCAGCACCGCCACCACCGAATTGGTGGTGCCCAGGTCGATGCCCACGATGCGGACCATGAAATCCCGTAGCGAGCCCCAACGCTACCGACTCCCGCCCGGCGGCCCGGCGGGAGGCGAAGGGGCGGGTTAATCCCTATTTAATCGTTGCCGGAAGGGCATTTCCCTAGATTCCGGACCCGGTGTCGATTGCACGTCACCGACACCCCTCCCGGCCCCCGCATGACGACGGACTCCCGCAGCGACGCCTTCACGCTCCGGCGTCGTCCGTTCTTCGAGCGGTTCCTGGACACGGGCTTCCGCCAGCTCACCCTCGTGCTGGCCTCGGTGGTGGCCCTGCTGCTGCTGGGGATCTTCCTCACCATCGCCCAGGGGGCCCGCGAGGCAATCGCCGACTTCGGCCTCCGGTTCCTGGTCACCTCCGCCTGGGACCCGGTGAACGAGCAGTACGGCGCCCTGGTGGCCATCTACGGCACCTTGGTTTCCTCGCTGCTGGCCCTGGTGATCGCGGTTCCCCTCGGCCTGGGCACGGCGATCTTCATCACCGAGGACCTCATCCCAGGCCCCCTGCGCAGCGCCATCGGCCTGATGGTGGAGCTGCTGGCGGCCATCCCTTCGGTGGTGCTCGGCCTCTGGGCGATCTTCGTGATGGAGCCCGCCATCCGGCCGTTTCTCCAGTTCCTCTACCAGGTGCTGGGCTGGACCCCGTTCTTCGACTCGCCGCCCCAGGGCCCCGGCATGGCCCCGGCGATACTGATCCTGGTGGTGATGATTCTGCCGATCATCACCGCCATCTCGCGCGACGCCCTCAACCAGGTGCCGGTGGAGCTGCGCCAGGCGGCCTACGGCATCGGAACCACCCGCTGGGGAGCGATCTTCAACATCATCCTGCCGGCAGCGGTGTCCTCGATCACCGGTGGCGTGATGCTCTCCCTTGGCCGTGCCATGGGCGAAACCATGGCCGTGACGATGATCATCGGCAACTCGCTCAACTTCAGCACCTCCCTGCTGGCCCCCGGCAACACCATTTCCGCCATGCTCGCCAACCAGTTCGGCGAGGCCTCCGGCATCCAGGTTTCAGCCCTGATGTATGCGGCCCTGGTGCTGATGGTGCTCACCTTCACGGTGAACGTGCTGGCGCAGTGGCTGGTGCGTCGCCTCAGCCTCCGTTACTGAGCCATGACCAGCAGCCCCCTCACCCCCCTCGTGCCGAGCCTCTTCGACCGCAGGCCCCTCGCCTTCGACCAGAAGCTCCTGCGCAACCGCGGCAACCGCCTGCTCACCGGCGTGGCCGGCCTGTTTGCCGCTATCGCGATCCTGCCGCTGGTCCTGGTGCTCGGCCATGTGCTCGTGCAGGGCGGCCGGTTGCTCAGCCCCACCCTGTTCACGGAGCTGCCGCCACCGCCCGGCCTCGACGGGGGCGGCATCGGCAACGCCGTGCTGGGCACCCTGGTGGTCACAGCGGTGGCGTCGCTGGTGGCCATCCCGGTGGGGGTGGGGGGTGGCATCTACCTGAGCGAGTACTCCCAGAACAACGCCTTCTCCAAGTTCGTGCGCTTCGGCAACGACGTGCTCGCCGGCGTTCCCTCGATCATCTGCGGGGTGTTCATCTATGGCGTGATCGTGGCCACCCGCGTGCTGTTCGACCAGAGCTACAGCGCCCTGGCCGGTGGCCTGGCGCTGGCCGTGTTGATGCTGCCCACGGTGATCAAGACCACCGATGAGGGCCTCAAGCTCGTGCCCCAGGAGCTTCGCTGGGGTGCCTACGGTGTCGGAGCCTCCCGCTTCGTGACGATCGTGCGGATCACGCTCCCGTCCGCCTTCACGCCGATCGCCACCGGGGTGGTGCTGGGCATCGCCCGGGCGGCGGGAGAAACGGCTCCGCTGATCTTCACCGCCCTGTTCTCCCCCTTCTGGCCGGAGGGCCTGCTGAGTCCGATCGCCACCATGTCGGTGCTGATCTTCAACTTCGCGATCATGCCCTACGAGGCCCAGAACGCCCTCGCCTGGGCCGCCTCCTTCGTGCTGGTGATGATAATCCTCGCCGCCAATCTGCTGGCCCGCTGGTTCGGCTCCCTCGCCCGCCGCTGAGGCCCTCGCGCCCTCTCTCCTTCCTTCTCCCGCTCTCCGATCCCTCCCGCCATGACCAGTACCCTTTCCAAGCCCGGAGCCGTGGCCCAGGACATCTGTCTGTCGCTGGAGAACGTGACCATCTCCTACGGCAAGTTCGAGGCGGTGAAGGATGTGTTCATGGACATCCCCCATGGCCGGGTGACGGCCTTCATCGGCCCCTCCGGCTGCGGCAAATCCACGGTGCTGCGGGCCCTGAACCGGATGAACGACCTCATCCCGGGCTGCCACCTGCGGGGCCGGGTGATCTTCGACAACCACGATCTCTACGACCCGAAGGTGGATCCGGTGGAGGTGCGCCGCCGCATCGGCATGGTGTTCCAGAAGCCGAATCCCTTCCCCAAGACCATTTACGAGAACATCGCCTTCGGAGCCCGCATCAACGGCTATAAGGGCGACATGGACGAGCTGGTGGAGCGCTCCCTGCGCAAGGCGGCCGTTTGGGATGAATGCAAGGACAAGCTCAATGACAGTGGACTGGCTCTCTCAGGTGGCCAGCAGCAGCGCCTCTGCATCGCCCGGGCGATTGCCATTGAGCCGGAAGTGATCCTGATGGATGAACCCTGCTCCGCCCTCGATCCGATCTCCACCCTCAAGATCGAGGAGATGATGCACGAGCTGCGCAAGAGCTACACGATTGTGATCGTGACCCACAACATGCAGCAGGCGGTGCGCGTCAGCGACATGACCGGTTTCTTCAACGTCACCGCCAATGCGGATGGCGATGGCAAGGTGGGCTGCCTGGAGGAGTTCG
>JBJTWS010000377.1:0-6803 GCA_046081905.1 Synechococcus sp.
CACTTCGGCCTGGAGGCCGGCAGCAAGGCTGAGCTGCTGATCGCCCTGTCGCTGATCGACGACCCCGAGGCGCTGCTGATCTGCAACGGCTACAAGGATCAGCGCTACATCGAGACGGCGATCCTGGCCCGGCGGCTGGGCCGCCAGCCGGTGGTGGTGATCGAGCAGGCCGACGAGGTGCAGCGGATCATCGACGCCAGCCGTGCCCTGGGGGCGGCGCCCTTCATCGGCATTCGCGCCAAGCTCTCCAGCCGCAGCACCGGCCGCTGGGGCAGCTCGGTGGGGGAAAAGGCCAAGTTCGGGCTGGGGATCCCCGATGTGCTGGCCACGGTGGAGGCCCTGCGGGACGCGGGCCTGCTGGCGGATCTGCGCCTGCTGCACTTCCACGTGGGCAGCCAGATCAACGACATCGCCGTGCTCAAGGACGCCCTGCAGGAGGCCGGCCAGATCTATGTGGAGCTCACCAAACTCGGTGCGCCGATGGGGTTTCTCGATGTGGGCGGCGGCCTGGGCATCGACTACGACGGCAGCCGCACCGCCACGGCAGCCTCCACCAACTACTCCCTGCAGAACTACGCCAACGATGTGGTCGCCACCGTGCGCGAGTGCTGCGAACCCCACGGCGTCAGCGTGCCGACTCTGGTGAGCGAGAGCGGCCGCGCCATCGCCAGCCACTTCTCGGTGCTGGTGTTCGATGTGCTCGGCTGCGGTGGGGTGCTGGGCAGCGACGGCACCGCCGGCGCCATCCCGCCGGCCAGCCGCCGGCCGCCGTGCCAGCGCCAGCGGGGGAACGTCTTCGCCGCCGCTGCTTGCGTTCTGCTGGTCCGTGATGCCGGCCAGGGTGTCGCGCAGGTTGCGCACGATCAGCGGCTCGTTCTCCTCCTGGGGCGGCACCGTGCCGGGCACGCCGCTGCGGCCGAGCACGTCGAACACCAGCACCGAGAAGTGGCTGGCGATGCCGCGGCCGCTCTCGCTCACCAGGGTGGGCAGGGGCACCCCGTGGGGCTGGCAGCACTCCCGCACCGTGGCCACCACGTCGTTGGCGTAGTTCTGCAGCGAGTAGTTGGTGGAGGCGGCGGTGGCGGTGCGGCTGCCGTCGTAGTCGATCCCGAGGCCGCCACCCACATCCAGATAGCCCATGGGGGCGCCCAGCTTGGTGAGCTCCACGTAGATCTGCCCGGCCTCCTGCAACGCGTCCTTGAGCACGGCGATGTCGTTGATCTGGCTGCCCACGTGGAAGTGCAGCAGCCTCAGGTCCCCGAGCAGATCCGCCTGGCGCAGGGCCTCCACGGTGGCGAGCACATCGGCGATCGAGAGGCCGAACTTCGCCTTCTCCCCCACCGAGCTGCCCCAGCGGCCGGTGCTGCGGGTGGAGAGCTTGGCGCGGATGCCGAGGAAGGGGGCGGCGCCGAGGGCGCGGCTGGCGCGGATGATCCGTTCCACCTCATCGGCCTGCTCGATCACCACCACCGGCTGGCGGCCGAGGCGGCGGGCCAGGATCGCGGTTTCGATGTAGCGCTGGTCCTTGTAGCCGTTGCAGATCAGCAGGGCTTCGGGATCGTCGAGCAGGGAGAGGGCGATCAGCAGTTCGGCCTTGCTGCCGGCCTCGAGGCCGAAGTGCCAGCGGCGGCCGCTCTCCACCAGCTGCTCCACCACATGGCGCTGCTGGTTGCACTTCACCGGGAACACCCCCTGGTAGCGGCCGTCGTAGCCGTACTGGGCGATGGCGCGCTCGAAGGCGGCGTGGAGCCGCTCCAGCCGGTCTTCGAGGATATCGTCGAAGCGGATCAGCAGCGGCAGCGACAGGTTGCGGCCGCGCAGCCCCTCCACCAGATCCACCAGGTCGAGGGAGCCGCCGCGGTCGCCGCGGGGCTGCACCAGCACATGGCCGCGGGCGTTTACGGAGAAATAGGGATCCCCCCAGCGGTCGAGGCCGTAGAGGGAGGCGCTGTCGGCGGGGGTCCAGGAAGAAGCCCCCGCCGAGGCCCTCGCCATGTCCCCACTGGAGAAGGGTTCGGCGAGCACCATCGGTTCGGGGGCGGGGCAGGAGTTGAAATCTAGGGAGTGGCGGCCTCCCGTCCGGTTCACTCGCATCACGCCAGCAGGAGGGTGCTGGTGGTGCGGGCTGCTTGCAGGAAGGCCGAGGGGCCGAAGCCGGAGGCCAGCACGGGTTCGCCGAAGGGGGTGTTCCCGCTGGATTGTTCCGGCTGCACCACCACGGGGCCAGCAATCAGGGGAGCCGCGCCGATGAAGACCTCCTTCGGCTGGGGCAGGACCAGCTCGCGGGGGATGGTGGGCACCGGGGTCGGAGCCGGTTGCGTCTGGCTGGCCTGGAAGGCGGTGATGCCATCCAACGTGCGGGGCTGGAATCCATCGGCGATCACCAGACCACCGCTCTTGGTCACGGTGCTGCCCGTGATCGGGTCGGTTTCCTGCTCCCCGCTGCTGGGGGAAGGGGGGAAGCTGGGGCCTGGCTGGCCATTGCCCAGGGCGTCGCCAGGATCCTCCGCGAAGCGGGGATCGCCCGCGGGATTGCCACCCTCCGGCCCCGGGTTGACCACGCCGGAGCCATTCGATCGGCCGGGGTTGTTCAGACCAGGGCCTGAGGCACCACCGCTCACGTTCTCGCCGATGGCATTTCCTCCCGGCTGGCCGAACAGGTTCCGGCCGTTGATCGAGGATTGATTTGGGGCAATGAAGCCATCGCGCACCACGCCACCGAGGCCACCATCGTCCACGGGGGTGGCGTCGCTGCTGCCTCCTTGGCTGATTGGTTTGCCGGCCTGGGCGGCTTGGAGTTGGTCGAGGATGGTCTGGGTGAGGAAGTCGCCCCTACTGCCCTGATTTTCGGGATCGGGGATGCTGACGCCGCCCCCTTGAGCTGGCTTGGCGGCAGAAGCGTCGTCATCTGGATTGAGGAGGTCGAAGACTAAATCGCCACCAGTGTAATTTTGTTGCCCTGTGGCGGCGCTTAAGATCGCGGTCCCGACATCGTTGGCTACCTTCCCTACGCCAACTCCTACTGCAAAGGCTCCTAGAACGGCTGCGGTGATCCGGCGACTGTGAGACCTGGAGTGAGGAACGAGCTGCTAAAGCCGAGGCGACCGACTTCGACAATCCCTTTGATGGTGGCGTCAGTTGTGCTAGCTGTGAGGAGTTCCACTAAGGCTGCGCCTCCTGATAATGCACTAGCTGCTTTCCCATCCTTCGCAGCATCATCGCTCTGAATGCTGATCAGACCATCGTTCTCCATGTCCGCTAGGGTCTTGATTCCTGCAGCTGCAGCCGCACCCAGCGGTCCGCCCATCGAGCCCCCACGGAAGGGGTCCATGGGAGTTCTGCCAGCGTTGTCGACCGTCACCTCGAGGCTCTCGCCGCTGGGCTTTTGGTCGAAGCCCTGATCAAAGCCCGGAATGTCGTCCGTCTTGATGGACTCCTGCAGACGACCGCCGTCGCGCGTTTCGTCCTTGCCGAGGCGGCCCTTGATGGCGGCGCTCCTGTCAATACGGCCGAGTTTGTTGTTCAGGAGCGTTTCCCTCTCCTCGTCGGTGGTTGTGACCGTGGAGGGAGTGCCGCGGGAGGGAATCTTGCTGTTGAGTCCCTCGGGGAGCGGAGCCTCGAAGCCACGGGGTGGGGTTGCCTCGCCGGTGATTTCTTGGTTGTTGGTGTTGATCGCCTGGGTGTCGATTGTGGCGGTCTGCTGGTCCAGCTGGCGGAAGGTGCGCGGGGCTTTTCTGGGGTTGGCGAGCTTGGCGGTGCGCTTGGTGGTGGCCATCGGGATCTCCCCTGAACTCCTTCACTTTCAGGAAGATCGATCGTGGTTCCGATGACCTAACGCATCCTTGCCTGTGAACTTGATCACACCCCTTGCGCTGGCGATGGCGCCCCCCGCTGGGTGCTCCAGCACGCAGCCCTGTGCTTGCCAAGCGGCAGGGCCGGCGCGGACGATGGGCCGGATCCGACGTTTCCGTTTCCATGGCCGCTGAACGCACCTTCGTTGCCATCAAGCCCGACGGCGTGCAGCGCGGCCTGGTGGGCGAGATCCTGGGGCGCTTCGAGCGCAAGGGCTTCAAGCTGGTGGGTCTCAAGCAGCTCACCCCCAGCCGCGAACTGGCCGAGAACCACTACGGCGTGCACCGCGAGCGTCCCTTCTTCGCCGGCCTGGTGGAGTTCATCACCAGCGGCCCCGTGGTGGCGATGGTGTGGGAGGGCGACGGCGTGATCGCCAGTGCCCGCAAGCTGATCGGCGCCACCAAGCCCCTGGAGGCCGAGCCCGGCACCATCCGCGGCGACCTGGCCGTGAACATCGGCCGCAACGTGATCCACGGTTCCGATGCCCCCGAAACCGCCGAGTTCGAGATCGGCCTCTGGTTCCAGCCCTCCGAGCTGAGCGACTGGACCCCCTCCGACCAGGCCTGGCGCACCGAGGGCTGAATCGCCAGGCTGGGGGCATCACGCCCCCGGCCCATGCGCTCCTTAGGCTCCCAGCAGCGGTTGTTCTCCTCGGCGGCGTCGCGACCTCGGTGGCGGCGCTGTTTTCTATTGGGCGCAGCCCTGCTGGTGGCGGGGGCGGCCGGATCGATGGCCCTCGCCCCGGGCCCCTGGGCCGAGGCGGCCGGATCGGTGCCGCGGGTGGTGGATGTGCCCTCACGGCCCGCCTTCGTGCGGCCGCCCGGCCGCGGCGAGCAGCAGGCCCGGGCCGGCCAGGTGCTGGCCGGTCGCTCGGTGCTGCGCACCCAGAAGCCCGGCCGCATGCAGGTGCAGCTTCCCAATGGCCGCAACTTCCGGCTCGGGGGCGATGCGGTGCTGCGCCTGGCCGCCTCGGGCCTGGATCTGGAGCGGGGCCAGATCATCGCCTGGATTGATCCGGGCACCAAGGGCGGCCCGCCCCTGCGGGTGAAGACGCGGGTGGGCACCGCCTCGATCGAGGGCACCACCGTGTTCCTGGAGGTGGACGACGACGAGGTGACGGTGTTCAGCTGGGAGGGCCGGGTGCGGGTCACCCCGGATCAGACCGCCGAAGGCAAGGCCGCCGCCGTGCCGCTCGACGGCGGCTGGCAGATGAGCTTCGAGAACGGCGCCTGGCAGAAGCCGCGGCGGATCACGCCCCCGGAGGCGCAGCAGCGGCGGCGCGACAGCATCCTGCTGAACGGCTTCGATGCTCCCATGGCCACCCTGCCGGTGATCGAGCGGGAGCTGGGACTCCAGCAGAAGCCGTGAGCCGCTGGCCCCGGTGGCTGTCGATCCAGGGGCTGCCGTCCCTCGGGCTGCCGCTGGGGGTGTTGGTGCCCCTGCTGCTGGCGCTGCCGCCGCTGCGGCCCACCCCGGCGGGCCAGACCCTGCAGGCCCTCGATGCCCAGCTGCGCGGTGCCGCCTTGCGGCTACGGGGCCTGCTGCCTGCGCCGGCCGGACCGGACCCGGTGCTGCTGGCGATCGATGGGGATTCGCTCGAGCTGCCGCAGCTGCTCGATCCGGCGGAGCGCCAGGCCTCCGCGCTGCTGCGCCGCATGGGGCCCTGGCCCTGGCCGCGGGCCCTGCAGGCCGAGCTGGCCGCCTGGGTGCTGGAGCGGGGAGCGGCGCGGGTGCTGTTCAACGTGGTGCTGAGCCAGCCGAGCCGCTATGGCCCCGCCGACGACCAGGCCTTCGTTCGGCGCCTGCAGCCCTGGCGGGATCGGGTGGTGCTGGCCGCCGCCTACGGAGCCAGCGAGCAGGAGGGGGTCGAGCGGGCCCAGCTCCGGCGTCCGCTCGCGGAGCTGGGCCCGGCGGCCGTCTCCACTTCCGCCCTCACCGCCCTGCTGCAGAGCCCCCAGGGGATCACCGAGGCGATTCCGGGAGAACGGTGGCGGGCGGCCCAGCTCGCGGATTTCGCCCCCCCCTGGCCCCTGCCCCTCGCCTATCTCGGCACCGATCCCCCGGCTTCGATCCCCTGGCTGCCGCGCTACATCCAATTCCGCCCACCCGCTGTGTCCAGCCCCGTGGTGCCGGCCTGGCGGCTGGAGGAGCAGCCGGACGGGTTCTGGCGGGCCCGGGTGGTGCTGATCGGCGTCACGGCGCCGGGCCTGGGCGATCAGATGGAAACGCCCTTCGGCCCCCGCAGCGGCAGCGAGGTGCAGGCGGCCGCCCTGGCCAGCGTGCTGGCGGGCACGGCCCTGGCGCCCCTGCCCGAGGCCGCTTCGGCAGTGCTGCTGCTGCTCTGGGCCGCCCTCACCCTGGGGTGGCTGCGGGGCGCCTCCCAGGCCCTGGGCAGCGTCGGCCGGGCCGGGGCGCTGGCCGCCGCCGCTCTGCTGGCGGCGGCGGTGGCCTGGGCCGGTTTTCACCTCTGGCTGCCCCTGCCGGCGCTGCTGCTGGTGCCGCTGCTGGCGGGCGGCCTGCAGGGCAGCGGCCAGTGGTGGCGCGAGAGCCGTGAGCGGGCCTACCTGCACCAGGTGCTGGCCCGCCGGGTGTCGCCGGCCCTGCTGCGCGACATCCTGCGCACCCCCGGTCCGCTCGGCACGGCGGTGGGGGGCAGCCGCTGCCGCTGCGTGGTGCTGTTCACCGATCTGGTGGGCTTCACGCCCCTCAGCGCCACCCTGGAGCCACCGCAGCTGTTCGCCCTGCTGAACCGCTACTTCGAGGCGATCGCGGCGGCCGTGATCGAGGAGCAGGGCCTGCTCGACAAGTTCATCGGCGATGCCCTGATGGCCAAATTCGGGGTGCCCCGCAGCCGGGGGGAGGCGGTGGAGGCCCTGGCGGCGGTGCGGGCGGCCCTCACGATGCAGCAGCGGCTGGAGGAACTCAACGGTGCCTTGGCTGCCGAGGGGCAG
>JBJTWS010000378.1:0-2960 GCA_046081905.1 Synechococcus sp.
GGCGCCCGGGGCCAAGCCCCCCAGCAGCCGGGGCACGGCCCACCAGCCCAACCCCAGCAGCACCAGCAGGCCCGCCAGGGCCGGCCAGGGCCCAGACGAGGGCGGGCGCACGATCGGCAGGGGATGCCCACAGCGCGTGCAGAGCAGCACCCCGTCGGGGCGCCGGCGGGCCCGCAGCGGCTGGCTCTGGCAGGCGGGGCAGCGATCGATCACGGAGGGGTGGCGCGGGCGCGACTGCCGGATTCACTGCCTGCAGTGTGGCCAGGCTGACGAGCGCAGTGGCGGGCCAGCAGCGCGAGGGCCAGGTCGAGGCGGTTGTGGTTGGCGTAGGCCTCCTGCTCCACCACCCGCTCGCTGGGGCCGGCAGCGGAGTACACCGGATGGGAGAGCTGGAGATCGAGGGTGGCCGTGGCCGGGCGCGGCAACCCCAGGGGCACAGGCCGGGCCCGCAGGCTCCCGGCCCGGCAGCTCTGGGCCACATGGATCGCCTCGTGGTTGAGGATGCGCGCGAACACCCGCGTGCCCCGGCTGGAGGCGTCCGGCCGGATGCGCAGCACCGCCGACTTCGGCTCCCACTCCGCCATGGCCCCGTTCCTGCGGGGTGGACCCAGCACCAGGGTGACCCCGAGGCGGCGAAGCGCCTGCAGCAGGCGGAGGATCGCCGAGCGCTCCTGCTCGTAGCGGGGGGGATGCTCCAGCTGACGCCGCAGCTCGGCGGGACTCAGGGGGGGGTCGCCGCTCTGGCGGCGGTAGGTGATGGCCGTCCCGCCGCCGGGACCGGGGAGGCGCTGAATCTGGGGACGGTTGCGCAGGTCCGCCCGCTCCAGCTCACGGAACAGATGGGCCTCGTGCAGGGGCGAGAGGGGTGCGTCCTGGGGGCGCAGGACCGCCGCCGGCGGCCGGGACTGGGCAAGGGCCGGCGCCGACAGGCTGGCAAGCGCCAGCAGCGTGGCGACGATCCGGCGGCAGCGGGCGGTGGCACTCACCCCTCCAGCCTGGCGAGGCGGGGCGTGCGTCGCAGCGCATCGGCGGGGTTCCGGTTGCGAAGATCGCTCCGCCCCGTTTGCCGCAGCCGATGCCCCTCACCGCCCTGGTGCGCCAGCTGCAGGAGGCGCCCCTCACCGGCGAGGTGCTGGAGCGATGCCGGCGGCCGCAGCGGCTGCGGCTGAGCGGCGCGGGCCGGGCCGCCCGGGCCCTGGTGAGCAGCGCCCTGGCCGGCGCCGCCGACGCTCCCCTTCTGGTGCTGGTGTCCACCCTCGAGGAGGCCGGCCGCTGGGCCGCCCTGCTGGAGCTGATGGGCTGGAGCAGCTGCTCGCTGTATCCCACCAGCGAGGGCAGCCCCTACGAACCCTTCGACCCCACCAGCGAGATCCTCTGGGGGCAACTGCAGGTGCTGAGTGAGCTGCTCGACCGGCCCGCCCGGGGCGAGGGCCGCGGCCGTCCCGTGATCGTGGCCACCGAGCGGGCACTCCAGCCCCACCTGCCGCCGCCGGAGGTGCTCCAGGCCCAGTGCCTCAGCCTGCGCAAGGGGCAGAGCGTGGATCTCGAGCAGCTGGCCACCACCCTCAGCCGCCTCGGCTACGAGCGGGTCAACACGATCGAGCAGGAGGGCAGCTGGAGCCGCCGCGGCGACATCGTGGACGTGTTCCCGGTGAGCGCCGAGCTGCCGGTACGGCTGGAGTTCTTCGGTGAGGAGCTCGAGAAGCTGCGGGAGTTCGACCCGGCCAGCCAGCGCTCCCTCGATCCGATCGAGGTGGTGCGCCTCACCCCCACCGGCTACGGCCCGCTGATCGCCGACGCCCTGCGGGAATCGATGCCGGAGGGACTGGAGCGGCTGCTGGGGCCGGAGGCCACCGACCAGCTGCTGGAGGTGGGCACCCCCGAGGGAATGCGGCGGCTGATGGGGCTGGCCTGGGAGCGGCCGGCCTCCCTGCTGAGCTACCTGCCGGCCGCCACCGTGATCGCCGTCGATGAGCGGCGCCATTGCCTGTCCCACGGGCAGCAGTGGTTCGACCATGCCAGCGAACACCACGCCGAGGTAGTGGAGGAGCTGGGGGTGGAGGCGGCGCTGCTGCCTCCCTCGCTGCACCGGCCCCCGGCGGAGGCCCTGGAGCGGGCGGAAGCCTTCGCGGGCTTCGACCTGGCGGAACTGCACGAGAGCGATGGCCACCCCAACAGCTTCGATCTGGCCAGCCGGCCGGTACCGGCCTATCCGAACCAGTTCGGCAAGCTGGCGGGGCTGATCAAGGGCTTCCAGGCCGAGAAGGCGCGGGTGTGGCTGGTGTCGGCCCAGCCCAGCCGGGCGGTGGCCCTCCTGGAGGAGCACGACTGCATCAGCCGTTTCGTGCCGAATCCGGCCGACTTCCCGGCCATCGGGCGGCTGATCGAGCAGAACACGCCGGTGGCCCTCAAGACCCGCGGCACCGCCGAGCTGGAGGGGCTGCAGCTGCCGGCCTGGAAGCTGGTGCTGATCACCGACCGGGAGTTCTTCGGCCAGCACGCCCTGGCCGCCACCGGCTATGTGCGCCGCCGCCGCAAGGCCGCCAGCCGCACGGTGGATCCCAACAAGATGCGCCCCGGCGATTTCGTGGTGCACCGCAACCACGGCATCGGCAAGTTCCTCAAGCTCGAGAAGCTGGCGATCGGCGGCGAATCGCGCGACTACCTGGTGGTGCAGTACGCCGACGGCCTGCTGCGGGTGGCCGCCGACCAGCTGGGCAGCCTGGCCCGCTCCTTGGCGCGGGTCCAGGCGGTGCCGCCCATGCGGTTGAGCTCGGGCGGGGTGTCGCCAGTGGCGCGGTAGCGGCCCAGGCTGCCCAGCTGGTCAGCGGCCACCCGCAGCAGGCCGTCGGCGTACTGCACCACCAGGTAATCCCTGGATTCGCCGCCGATCGCCAGCTTCTCGAGCTTCAGGAATTTGCCGATGCCGTGGTTGCGGTGCACCACGAAGTCGCCGGGTC
>JBJTWS010000379.1:0-10001 GCA_046081905.1 Synechococcus sp.
CGATCGAATGCGGCAAAGTCCGCGATCCGGCGAGGCTCTGGAGCTGACTCACCTCGTCTGCCGAAAGCTCCAGTGGAGCCATGGGGCGACCCACAGGCATGGAACAACTCCCAATGGAGACACTCCATATTCTATTGGCTATTTCCGGGACGGCACACTAGGCTTTTCTGGTTCAGGAGGTCTTCACACCGCTGAGAAGAGGCAACTCCTCCAGTAGCCAAGCAGGCAGATATTCCTTTCCTCCTGCCAGGTGGATCTGGCCCTGTGGGTAGAACAGCAGCACCGCCAGCAGCACATTCACGGCTTGGGGGTGGCTGAGGTCTTTCACCCAGGTGGCCAGCTGGCCGCGCGCCTCAAGATCACGCTCGTTCAGAGGCACGGCTCCGAAGTTGCAGGCAAGCAGGCTGCGGTATACGGTGCCCACACCCGAGCGATAGAGAGCCTCCAGGCTCTGGGTGTCTACATTCAGCCACAGCTGGCCGATGATCCGCCGCAGACCCGCCAGCTCCTTGAGCGTTTCAGAATCCTCCGGATCGATCGTAAACAGGTTGATCAGTGCCGCCATCCGGTTCACCGCCGCCTCTGACTGGAAGAGGGCCATGGCGGCCGCTGATTCCCTTCGGGACAAGGTTGGCAACGAAAGGGCAGGGGAGTGGGTCCCAGGGAAGGATTCAGGCGCATCAGCCGCAGAGGGAACAAGAAGCTTTTGCTTGGTTTCCACCGGTACTGGAGCTGAAGCCAGCAGCCCTGCGGGCCCCCGCAAACGCGCCTCGAGGCCTGGCTCACAGTGGGAGGCGTAATCTGTAAGGAGCCACTTGGGCACCCGCTGAAGTGGCTGGTCGACCCGCAGCGCCTCGGGGGCGAAGTAAGGCATCGCCGCCAGGAGCAGATTGGTGCGCTCCGGGCAATCGTGGTTGCTGCCAAGCCGTTGCACCAGCCGATCCCGCCAGAGACCCTCATCCACCGCAAGCGGCGCGCCGGTCAGGGGGCTGCTCAGGAGCTCCCGCTGCATATTACCGAGGCCGGTGGCATACAAAGCCTCAAGCTGATCGACGGGGGCGGCCAGCCAGAACGAAGACAGACAATGGCGAGCGTAGCGGGCTTCCCGATCCGATTCGGCGCTGGGATTACGTTGCAACTCCCGAAAAATCGCATGCAAGCGGCCCACAGACCAGGGCTTGTCGCGAACCTGCAGGGGAAGGTTGAGCCGGCCAGGGGGCTTCAGACCGTAGGGCGCCGCGGAAACGAGATCAACCTCCTTGCTCGTCTGGGGCGATCCCGCGAGGAAACGCCACAGGAATCGACGAAAGGATGGCATGTGCGCAGCGGGACGGAGTGCAGTCCGCACCAGGGAATGGACGCGGGGGAGTATAAGAGTACGCACCTGGCAGGCCGGAAGCCAAATAGACGGATACGGATCGAGCGATGCGGCTATTGCTGGTGCACCAGAACTTTCCCGGTCAGTTTCGGGACCTGGCTCCAGCCTTCGCGGCACGGGGCCACAACGTGGTGGCGCTCGGAAGCCGCGAAGCCGCAGAGGCAATGGAAGGGGTGCTGTACCACCAGTACCCCCATCCAGGCATCCCGGATTTCGGCTGTCTGGATTCCCAGCTTGAGAACAGCTTCCGCCGAGCAGAAGCTGTGGTGGCGGCAGCGCGCCAGTTGCAGCGTCGGGGGTTTGCTCCCGATGTGTCAGTGGTGCATTCCGCCTGGGGGGAAGCCCTGCACCTGCAGAAAGTTTGGCCCGATTGTCGCTGGATTGCCTATCCGGAGATCTACGGCAGCCCGGCTTGCCTCGGCTACGGCTTCTGCCGCCCCCTAGAACAGCTGAGCCCCCAGGAGGCCCAACGGATCGACCGGCAGAACCTGCTCGCCACCGCTGCTCTCACCACCTACGAGGCCGCAGTTGTGCCCACCCAGTTCCAGCGCGGCACCTTCCCCCCCCGATTGCAGCCCCTGCTGCGGGTGATCCATGAAGGAGTGGCTCTGGAAAAGATCCCCACGGGGCCCGCCCAACCCCTAACACTCCCGGATGGCACGGTGCTGCGACGCAAGACTCCACTGGTCACCTACACCAGCCGAGCACTGGAGCCCCTGCGCGGTGCCGACATTTTTCTGAAGGCCCTGCCACCTCTGCTCCACGCCCATCCCACCGTTCAGGTGGTGCTCGTGGGAGCCCTGGGATCGGCCTACGGCAGCGAGGCGCCTGGCCAGGAAGACGCCATGGCCATGCGCCTCCAGCAGTTGCTGGCCTCTCCCCTGGGATCCCGGATCCACTGGGTGGAGCGGCTCCCCCACCCCGACCTGCTGGCCTTGTTCCGCCTGAGCAGGGCGCACACCTATCTCACCTATCCCTATGCCCTTTCCTGGAGCCTGCTGGAGGCGATGGCTTGCGGTGCACCCGTAGTGGGGTCCCGGTCTGCGCCCGTCGAGGAGGTGATCGAAGAACGACGCAACGGGCTGTTGGTGCCCTTCGGCGACCCAGGGTCCCTGGCGGCGGCGCTGCTGGACTTGCTGCTGCAACCCACCAAGGCGGAGCAGATGGGGGCAGCCGCCCGCCGCACCGCAGAAGAGCGCTTCAGCCTTTCCCAGTCGGTGCAGGCCTACGAGGCCCTGTTCGCCCAACTTCTCGATCGGCGCACCACAGGTCCAGGTGGGCCAGCATCCGTTCCACCGCCCCCTGCCAGTCCCCCGGGCGGGGCTGCCGCCACAACCTGAGGCTGGGGTACCAGGCCGTGGTGCGGGTGCCCCGCAACCAGCGGGAATCGGCCGCCCAGGGCAACAGCATCCAGGCCTCCAGATCCAGGGCTCCACAGAGATGGGCCGTGGCTGTATCTACACTGATCACCAGATCGAGCTGGCTGCAGAGTGCCGCCGTGGCCGCGAAATCCGCCTGGGGGGGAAGTTCGGCTACAAAGGCGCCCGCCCAGGGGGGCAGCCGGTCGCGATCCGGGCCCACCTGCAGGGCCACGATCTCAAGATCGCGCACCATCAGCCCGTGCAGCAGCAGCTGCAGCACCTCCGGCGGAAGGCTGCGCTTGCGGTATTCGCGCACCAGCAGCGCATCCTCCCGCTGCTCCCCCGCGGCCCACACCAAGCCCACGCGGCGCCCAGGAGCCCGGGGCTTCCGCCAACGGGAGGAACGCAGATAGGGGGGAGCGGCCAGCAGCGCCTCCCCAGGCACTCCCCCCAGAAGATGCGGCAGGCTCAGGAGGGAGCCCTGACACAGCTCCAGCGGGGATGGGTCCCGACGATTCAGCCCCGCCAGCTTGGGGCGCACGATGGTACCCGGGGGCAGGCACCAGGCCATCCCCTCTTCCACCAAGGGCACCAAAGGAGCCTCCAGTTCCAGTGTGATGGACCGCACACCGGAAGCCAACAGGGGAAGCCAGCGCAGGTACTGGATCACATCCCCGAAGCCCTGCTCGCTCCACACCACCACGGTCTCAGCCTCCGGCCAACCGCTCCAGTACGGGCCAGGCCGGTAGGGCGGTGGATCGTCGAGCTCCAGCCGCGCTTCCCCCAAGGAGAAGGCCTCGCGGTACCGCTGCAACCCCATCAGGTTCTGGGCCCGGTTCCAACGGGTGGCAGGTTCATCCCGCAGCCTCTGGCTCTGGCCATAGGCCGCTTCGGCCTCCTCGAAACGACCGAGATCCTTGAGCACACTGCCGAGCCCCCGCCACACCAGGGGTTCCCCAGGGGCCAGATGCACCGCCCGCCGGGTAGCCTCGAATGCCTCCTCGAGGCGATCCGCCTTCCAGAGGGCGCTGCTGTGGTTGAGGGCAAAACGGAAATCGAAGGGATGGCGCCCCCGAAGCTGGCGGTAGAGGCCGGCTGCCGTGTGCCAGTCGTGATGGGTGCGACAGAGTCGCAGTTGCTCCTGGAGATCCACGCCCCGGGACCGAAGGGTCACCAGCCTCGGACACCCAAGAGCTTCGGCATGAGAACTGCGCATTTCAAACGACACACCCGGCTGCACAGAGACCGAGATCCGTCAAGGACACCGGAGAGATGTGTTCGATCGATGACAGGGACCCAGGGCGCGGTGACAGGGACGGAGTACTCCCGTAAGTTGAGATAGAATCACTCGGGCTGCATCTTCTTCATGGCAACCACTACCACCAAAGAATCCGAGGTTTTTGTTCCCGAGGGCCAACCGGATCCGGTCGTTGTCGCAAGCGAGCAGGGTACTGCCATTGTTTTTGGGGGTCAGACCAGCGGGATCAGTGTTGACGCCAAAACCGGAACCACTTCAGTTTCGGGCGAGAAAACCACTGATTCCACCTTTACAGTTGGCAGTGGCGCCAACTTGGTCTTTGCTGATTATAAACTAAAGAAATCTGATGTGATCGGCCCTGACGGAAATGGCTCCGTTGACGTCGAAGGCACTGTTGCTAAGAAAACTACGTTTGATCTTGCTGAAGGCAACGACTCAATCACTTTTGGCGACGGCGCGGTGATTAAGAAGTCGAGCATCAGCATGGGTGGTGGCTCTGATTCTATTACCTTCCAAGCCAGCTCCAAGGTCAACAAGACTGAAATCGATCTCGGCGACGATGTCGCGATTGACACCATTAACATCCAAAATGGTGCCGAAGTCAACAACTTGAAAATCAGAAACTTCAAGCCCGGTGATCAACTAATTATCGGTGGTGAAACCTTCAACGCTGATGATGTAGTGAACGGCAAGATTGATGGTTTCAACTTCATCACCTTCGAGTGAATCTCGGATCAGCATCTTTACCGGCCGGGTCTCATACCCGGCTTTTTTTGGCCTTCATCCGCAACGCACCACCGACCGGGCCATAGATTGGCCCAGTAGTCGCCACGCGCTGGCCCTTGATCGAGCGTTACACCCTTCCCGCCATGGGCTCCCTCTGGAGCGAGGAGGCCAAGTTCCAGAGCTGGCTCGACGTGGAGATCGCCGCCACCGAGGCCAACTGCCGCCTCGGGCGGGTTCCCGCCGAAGCCCTGACCACGATCAAGCAGAAGGCGGCCTTCTCGGTGCCCCGCATCCTCGAGATCGAGGCGGAGGTGCGCCACGACGTGATCGCCTTCCTCACCAACGTGAACGAGCATGTGGGCGATGCCGGGCGCCACATCCACGTGGGCATGACCAGCTCCGACGTGCTCGACACCGGCCTGGCCCTGCAGCTCAAGGCCTCGGTGCAGCTGCTGCGCAGTGAGCTCGACCGCCTCGCCGAGGCCCTGCGGACTCTGGCCCGCGAGCACAAGGACACGGTGATGATCGGCCGCTCCCACGCCATCCACGGCGAGCCGATCACCTTCGGTTTCAAGGTGGCCGGCTGGCTGGCGGAGGTGGTGCGCAACCAGGAGCGGCTCGAGCGGCTCGAGGCCATTGTGAGCGTAGGCCAGATCAGCGGCGCCATGGGCACCTACGCCAACACCGATCCGCAGGTGGAAGCCATCACCTGCGAACTGCTGGGCCTGGTACCGGACACCGCCAGCACCCAGGTGATCGCCCGCGATCGCCACGCCGAATACGTGCAGACCCTCGCCCTGGTAGGCGCGGCCCTGGAGCGCTTCGCCACCGAGATCCGCAACCTGCAGCGCACCGATGTGCTCGAGCTGGAGGAGAACTTCGCCAAGGGGCAGAAAGGCAGCTCCGCCATGCCCCACAAGCGCAATCCGATCCGCAGCGAGCGCATCTCCGGCCTGGCGCGGGTGCTGCGCAGCTACACCGTGGCCGCCCTGGAGAACTGCGCCCTCTGGCATGAGCGCGACATCAGCCACAGCTCGGTGGAGCGGATGATTCTACCTGATTGCTCCGTTACCCTGCACTTCATGCTGCACGAGATGATCGAGGTGGTGCAAGGGCTCGGGGTATATCCCGCCAACATGAGCCGCAACCTCCACCTCTACGGCGGCGTGGTGTTCAGCCAGCGGGTGCTGCTGGCCCTGGTGGCCAGCGGCCTCAGCCGGGAAGACGCCTACCGCATCGTGCAGCGCCACGCCCACGCCGCCTGGAACACCGAGGGCGGCAACTTCCGCGCCAACCTGGAGGCCGACCTGGCGGTGACCAGCCGCCTGGATGCCAGCGCCCTGGAGGAGTGCTTCTCCACCGAGCTGCACCGCGCCAACCTCGGCGTGATCTGGGAGCGTCTGGGGATCTGATTGGCAGCTGGCTGGGGATCCGGATCTACCCCTTCCACAGGGGTAGCCGATCCGGATCCTGGAGCGCCAGGGTGGGATTGGCCTGGTCCTTGGCCGAGAGCTGCACCGCCACCCCCTCGGGCAGCTCCGGCCAGGCGATGCCCAGATCGGGATCGTTCCAGGCGATGCCCTGCTCGGAGGCGGGGTGGTAATAATCCGAGCAGAGGTAGCAGAAGTCCGCCACCTCACTCAGCACCACGAAGCCGTGGGCGAAGCCTGGCGGCACCCAAAGCTGGTGGTGGTTCGTGTCGTTGAGTTCGGCACCTACCCACTGGCCGAACCAGGGGGAACCGCGCCGCACATCCACGGCCACGTCGAACACGGCGCCCCGGGCGCAGCGCACCAGCTTGCCCTGGGGCTGCACCAGCTGGTAATGCAGGCCCCGCAGCACCCCGCACCGGCTGCGGCTCTGGTTGTGCTGCACCAGGGGCGGAATGCCCGCCTCCTCCAGCAGGTTCTGCCGTGCCGTTTCCACGAAGAACCCCCGTTCATCGCCGAACACCTGCGGCTGCAGCAGCAGCACCTCGGGAATCGCCTGGGGAAGGATCTGCATCGGAAGAACCTCAGCGGTTCTGGAGTGAGGCGCCGTACTGGGCCTCGAGGTAGCCCGTATACGCAGGCGAGAGCAGCGGCTCCCACCAGCTGCGGTTGGCCAGGTACCAGGTCACGGTGCGGCGCAGCCCCTCGGCCACGCTCACCTGCGGCTCCCAGCCCAGCTCGCGGCGGATGCGGCTGGCATCGATCGCGTAGCGGCGGTCGTGGCCGGGGCGATCCGCCACGAAGCGGATCAGCTGCCGCGAGGGGCGCTGGGGCAGCTGCGGCGCCAGCTCATCCATCAGGTCGCAGAGCAAGTGCACCAGATCGAGATTGGCCACCTCGTTGTTGCCGCCGATGCAGTAGGTACGGCCCGGCTCGCCCGCCAGCAGCACCCGCTCGAGGGCGCGGCAGTGGTCTTCCACGTAGAGCCAGTCACGCACGTTCTGGCCATCGCCATACACCGGGATCGGCCGCCCCAGCAGGATGTTGATCAGGGTGAGCGGGATCAGCTTCTCGGGGAAGTGGTAGGGCCCGTAGTTGTTCGAGCAGTTGCTCACCAGCACCGGCACCCCGTAGGTGTGCTGCCAGGCCCGCGCCAGGTGATCACTGGCTGCCTTGCTGGCCGCATAGGGCGAGCGTGGATCGTAGGGGGTGGTTTCGCAGAAGGGGGGATCCGTTGGCCCGAGGCTGCCGAACACCTCATCGGTGCTCACGTGCAGGAAGCGCCAGTGCTCCGGCCGTGCCTCCGCCTCCCAGCGCGCCCGGAAGGCATCCAGCAGCACGAAGGTGCCCTGCACATTGGTGGTGATGAACGCCTCGGGCCCCAGGATCGAGCGATCCACATGCGATTCAGCCGCCAGATGGGCCACATGGGTGATGCCCTGCTCCGCCAGCAGGGCCTCCACCAGGGCCCGATCACCGATGTCGCCCTGCACGAAGCGCACCCGGCCGGCGGCGATCAGCGGCTCGATCGTGGCCCGGTTGCCGGCATAGGTGAGCGCATCGAGCACCACCACCCGATCCTCCGGATGGGCGGCAACCCAGTGGTGCACCAGGTTGCCGGCAATGAAGCCGGCGCCGCCGGTGATCAGCAGATGGAGGGGCATGGACAGGGAAGGGGGGGAGAGGGAGATCGGGTGGGGGCGCGGCCTCAGCGCCAGTCCTGCAGGCAGGCGCGCAGGTCGTCCCGCCAGTCCGGCAGGGGAAGACCGAAGGCTTGCTGGAAGCGGGAGCCATCCAGGCGGGAATTGGCCGGCCGTGCCGCCGGGGTGGGATAGGCGCTGCTGGGGATCGCCGTGAGGGCCGGCACGGCATCCAGCAGCCCCAAGTCTTGGGCCTCCTGGAAGATGGCGGCGGCGAAATCGTGCCAGCTCACGGCGGGTTGGCCGGCGTAGTGGTAGGTGCCCTGGGGCACCTCAGCGGCGATGGCGGGTTCGGCCAGCGCCAGCAGGGTGCGGGCGATCGCATCGGCGCTGGTGGGGCCGCCCACCTGGTCGGCCACTACCGAGAGGGCCGGCCGCTCCGCCGCCAGCCGCAGCATCGTGCGCACGAAGTTGCCGCCCTGGCGGCCGAACACCCAGCTCACCCGCAGCAGCAGGTGCGGGCCGCCGGCCGCCCGCAGTTCCTCCTCCCCCGCCAGCTTGGTGGCGCCGTACACCCCCAGTGGCCCGGTGGGATCGTCTTCCCGCCAGGGGCGCTCGCCGCTGCCATCGAACACATAGTCCGTGGAGAGGTGCAGCAGCGGCAGCGAGCGGGCGGCGCAGGCGCGGGCCAGCACCCCCACGGCGGTGGCATTCACCGCCAGGGCCAGCTCCGGCTCGCTCTCGGCCCGGTCCACGGCCGTGTAGGCCGCAGCATTCACCACCAGAGCCGGGCGCACCTGCTCGAGCAACGCCTCCAGTTGCCGCTCCAGCTGGGCCGCCGGAGCCGCCAGATCCAGCTCCGGACGGGCCGCCACCACGAGGGAGCGCCCCGGCAGCTGGACGGCCGCCAGCTCCTGCAGGGCATGGGCCACCTGGCCGGAGCGGCCGATCAGCAGAATCGGAGTGCCGTTCATCCGCAGCGCTCCGCCAGCAGCCCTTCCAGGTAGGCGCCGTAGCCGCTCTTGTGCAGCGGCGCCGCCAGCAGGGCCAGGGCATCGTCGTTGATCCAGCCCTGGCGCCAGGCCACCTCCTCCGGGCAGCCGATCTTGAGGCCCTGCCGCTTCTCCAGGGTGCGGATGTAGCTGCCGGCCTCGTGCAGCGAATCGCAGGTGCCCGTATCCAGCCAGGCCATGCCGCGGCCCAGCAGCTCCACCCGCAGCTGCCCCTGCTCCAGATACATCCGGTTCAGATCGGTGATCTCCAGTTCGCCCCGGGCCGAGGGGCGCACCTGGTGGGCCAGCTCCACCACCCGCTCGTCGTAGAAGTAGAGGCCGGTCACGGCGTAGTTGGAGGCGGGCACCTCGGGCTTCTCCACCAGGGAGGTGACCCGCTGCTCACTGTCGAAACCCACAACGCCGTAGCGCTCCGGATCGACCACCCGGTAAGCGAACACCGTGGCGCCGGGCCCCCGCTCCACCGCCGCCTGCAGGCCCTGGGAGAGGTCGTGGCCGTAGAAGAGGTTGTCGCCCAGGATCAGGGCGGCGGAGGATCCATCCAGAAAACTCTCGCCGATCAGGAACGCCTGGGCCAGCCCATCGGGGCTGGGCTGCTCGGCGTAGGAGAGGGCGATGCCCCAGCGGCTGCCATCCCCCAGCAGATCCCGGAAGCGGGGGAGATCATGGGGGGTGGAGATGATCAGGATCTCGCGGATCCCCGCCAGCATCAGGGTGCTGAGCGGGTAATAGATCATCGGCTTGTCGTACACCGGCAGCAGCTGCTTGCTCACCGCCTGGGTGATCGGATGCAGCCGGGTACCGCTGCCTCCAGCGAGGATGATGCCGCGCCGGGGAGAAATCAGGTCTGGGAGAGCCACCCGCCACTTCGTGCTGGGGGCCACTTTCCCACAGATGGAAGCGGCGGCTCCGGCCTCACCCGGCCGGCGGCAGCAGATCCTCCACCTCGCACACCGGAAAGCGGTTGATCGCCTGCAGGGCGCTGCGGGCGTTGCGGCGCAGCTGCTCGCTCACCGCCTCCGCGTAGGGGAGCTGGGCCAGCAGATCCACGGTGCGCCGCAGGATCCGCACCACATCGCCCTCATCGAGGGAGGTGCTGGCGATCACCTCGCTCCAGGAGGCGCCTCGGGCCCAGCGGGCCACCAGGCCCGTGAGCTCTGGCTCCCACCACACGGGCACCACCACTCGCCCCTGC
>JBJTWS010000380.1:0-2939 GCA_046081905.1 Synechococcus sp.
AGCTCGGCATTGCGGCGGAAGCTGTAAGCCGCTGGGTCGAACTCCAGCAGCCGGTGGATGGTCTTGGCCTCCAGGCCGGTGGCCTCGGCCATGCGCTTGGCGGCCCGGCCGGTGGGGGCACACAACTGGATGTGCAGCTTCTTGGCGGCCAGGATGCGCAGGATGGCGTTGATCAGCGTCGTTTTTCCGACGCCCGGTCCACCGGTGATCACCAGCAGCTTGCTGGCCAGGGCCAGCGCCACGGCGTCGCGTTGGCTGGCGGCGAGCTCCAGGCCGAGGCGCTGCTCCACCCAGCCGATCGCCCTGGCCGCATCGATCGCACCCCAGGGCGGCGATCCTGCCACCAGCTCCTGCAGCGCCTCGGCGATGCGCCGCTCATCGCGGTGCAGGTGGGCCAGGAAGATGGCGGGCTCGCCCGCCAGGGTGTCGGCTATCACCGAGCCCTCGCTGAGTTCCAGGTCGAGGGCCGTCTGGATCAGGGCGGGTTCAAGGGGTTCGCGGCGCTTGGCGCCCGTGGCTGTTGTGAAGGTTTGTGGCCCCCGATCAACAGCCTCTGACGCTGCCTGCCTGGAACTTCGCACGGGAGGCAAGGGCTTTGCCGTGGACACCGAAGTCGCCGCGCCCTGCGCCGATTCGATGCTGGGGAGGGTGTGTTCAGAGGCGGAGGCGGTCGCAAGGTCGTTCTTTGAGCCGGTGCTGTCATCGCCGCCAGGGAGTGGCTGTGCCGCCGTCTGTGGTGTGGCGAAGTCCCCTGATGCCCCGGCCGGACCATCGGGCCGTTCCACCGCCAGCAGCTCGCCGGCCAGGCTGAGCAGCTCCGCCGTGGGCAGGCCGCAGTGGCCCTCACCGCTGGCCTCCAGCAGGGCGTAGTTGATGCCGGCCCGGAGGCGGATCATCGCCGTGGGTTCGATTCCCAGGCGGGCGGCAATGGCATCGGCGGTGCGGAAGCCGATGCCGCGGATGTCGCGCGCCAGGCGATAGGGGTTCTCCGCCATCACCTGCACGGCGTCATTGCCATACGTCTTGAAGATCCGCACCGCACGGGCGGTCCCGACGCCATGGCTGTGCAGGAACACCATGATTTCGCGCACCACCTTCTGATCGGCCCAGGCCTGGGCGATGCGACTGGCCCGCACCTGGCCGATGCCGGGAACCTCCCGCAGCCGCTCGGGGGCCTGCTCGATCACCTCGAACACCTCCGCCCCAAAGGCGGCCACCAGCTTGCTGGCGTAGATCGGCCCGATGCCGCGAATCATCCCCGAGCCCAGGTACTTCTCGATCCCCTCGGCGGTGGTGGGCGGCGAGGAGCGCAGGAACGACGCCTTGAACTGCTGGCCGTGCTGGCGATCGTTCACCCAGACACCGCTGACGGTGACCCATTCACCGGCGCTGATCTCTGCGGCATGGCCCACCACCGTGACCAGATCACGGTGGCCGCGGGCCTTGATGCGCAGCACGCAGAAGCCGTTTTCGGCGTTGTGAAAGGTGACGCGCTCGATCGAGCCGGCCAGGACCTCGGTGCTCTGCATCTCGGTGGGTTGGGCGGCGTTGTCCGGCATTCCGGAGGACTCGCCAGCGATCGGCATGTTCGTGCCTCCCTGGCGTGCCATCGGGCCATGATCTCAAGCCGGTTCGATCAACGGTTCGCCGAGCCCCGTCGAGGGGTAGGGCAACCTTCACAGAATCTTCTGCTATTGAACAGTGTCTGGCTCCCGCTCGACCATCGAATCTCCGTAGGGTCACTTCCTGAACTTGCGTGATGGATGGCTGACTGGCGTTCTCCTGCACCGGCTGCTCTGCAATGGCAGGAGGATGGCGAGCTGGCTGCACAGGATCTGTTCGCCCTGGTCTGCCGCTTGCGGGATTTCGAACCTGCTGAGCGCAGCAATGAGCTGTGGCGCCTGGGCCAGAAGCTGCCAGGCCGCTGCCGCCCAATGGGACCTGGCCAGTTATCCGAAGGCTGACAGCCCATCCCTTATCACACCATCCATCAAGCAGCCCGCGGGCCCTGATCGACCACTGCGAGTCTACTCACTGCGCTATCGGGAAAGGATTCGCCGCGACCCTGCTGCTGCCGGTCGCGGCACCAGAGCCTTGATGGTCAGCTGTGGTGGGTTGTGCTGCCCAGGACTGTGACGTCATGTCAGCACGTCTGGTGCTGTGGGATCTCCAGCCATCTGGATCGTGAATGCCTGCGCTCTGATTTGTTATGGCCGGTGAGGTCCTGAGCGTCGGGGAGCTGGAGGCCCAGTACTCCCTCTACAGCAAGGCGATGCGCATCCTGGTGCGCGATGGAGTAAGCATGAATCAGGCGCGTCGCACCGTGTGCTGGCAGAAGCTGGAGATCCTGAATCACTGCCTGCCACGGCACTACCGAGAACCTGAGCAGCTGTCTCTCCGTCTCAAGCGTGATCAGCAGCAATCCACTCCGCCCAGCCGCTGAACGGCACCAGGGCAAACTGCTTCCGCCTCCTGCTGGTCATAGCCCTGTAGGGGTTCCTGGCGCTGAGGGCTCTGAAGCCAATCCCATCAACAGGAGAAGCATGCTCTGAGCTCCCCATTCCCTTGGCATCATCCAAACAAAAAGCCCCCGCCGAAGCGGGGGCTTTGCTAGAGCCTCTCGGCCGAAGGGGTGATCGGATCGATCAGCCGATCGCCGGAGCGGTCAGGGCCACAGGGGTGGCTTCTGCAGCCGCCAGGTCCAGCGGGAAGTTGTGAGCATTGCGCTCGTGCATCACTTCCATGCCCAGACCAGCGCGGTTCAGGATGTCCGCCCAGGTGTTCAGCACACGACCCTGCGAATCCAGGATCGACTGGTTGAAGTTGAAGCCGTTCAGGTTGAAGGCCATCGTGCTCACGCCCAGGGCGGTGAACCAGATGCCGACCACCGGCCAGGCAGCCAGGAAGAAGTGCAGGCTGCGGCTGTTGTTGAAGCTGGC